>CALGXJ010000095.1 GCA_937936035.1 Eximiradius proteiniborus | reverse complement strand
GCAAGAAATAACGTAAGCAATTTATTTTATTATAAGTTTATAATTTTTTGTATTTTTGTAGAATATTTTTTCAACAACAATCGGAGAACAAAATGGCAGAAAAGAAAGATTTTTTGAAGCCTGACAATATTATTAAACATATTGATATTACTAAATATAATGTAGTTGAATTGATTAATGATATGGGCGATATGGCTTTTCAGGCAAGAAACCTTAACCGCGCTGCTAACATTTTCAAAATGATGCTCCAAGACAAGGAATGTGCTGTTTACCTTACTCTTGCTGGCTCGCTTATTAGCGCTGGCTTGAAAAAAGTAGTAGTTGATATGATAAAAAATAATATGTGCGATGCCATCATCTCAACAGGTGCAAATATCATCGACCAGGATTTCCTCGAAGCACTCGGTTTTTACCATTACAAAGGTTCTCAATTTGTCGATGACAACGAACTTCGCGAGTTGATGATTGACAGAATTTACGATACTTATATTGATGAAGAAGATTTGCGCGTCTGCGATATGACAATTGCAGAAATTGCTAATTCTTTAGAGCCTCGCCCATATAGTAGTCGCGAGTTTATCGAGGAAATTGGTAAGTGGTTGGTCGAAAACATTCGCGGCGAAGACTCCATTATTAGAACTGCTTACGAAAAAGGTGTGCCAATTTTCTGCCCTGCTTTCTCTGATTGTAGTGCCGGTTTTGGACTTGTCCACCATCAATATCATAGAAAAGGTCAGGATGTTGTCTCTATTGATTCTGCAAAGGATTTCCTTGAACTTACCAAGACAAAAATCAAAAACCCAACTACTGGAATTTATATGATTGGTGGTGGTGTGCCCAAAAACTTTACTCAGGACATCGTTGTTGCTTGTGAAGTACTCGATATCGATGCAGATATGCATAAATATGCTATTCAAATTACCGTTGCTGACGAACGTGATGGCGGTCTTTCCGGCTCAACACTCAAAGAAGCCAGCTCTTGGGGCAAAGTCGAAACTACTTATGAACAAATGGTTTTCAGCGAAGCAACAATCGCATTTCCGTTAATCACTGCTTACGGTTATCACACTCGCGCTTGGGAAGGACGTCCGGAACGTCGTTTCAATGATTTCTTAAATAACGAAGAATAATATCATTTTTTTTATTTATAAAAAAGAGGCTGTCTCAAACAATGAAACAGCCTCTTTCTCTATATTATATAATTTAAATGATTATTTCAATAACCCCACTTTTTTCATACAACCTAATATTCTCTCTAATGTATCCTGAATATCATTATCTAATCCCATAGAAAAACGAACAAGCCCCGGTGTCATTCCCATCGCTTCCTGTTCTTCTTTCGGTATTTCAGAAGAAGTTGAACTTCCGGGCGAGCTAAACAGCGTCTTATAGAAACCAAGCGAAACTGCAAAATATCCTACTTTTGCTTCCTGCATACAAATCATCAGATTGCCTGCAGTTTCAGCGTCTTTCGCATCGATTGTAATCATTCCGCTGTATCCGTATTTCGGATTTATCATCGATTTGATTAATTCGTGCTGCGGATGTGATGGCAAACCCGGATAAAACACTTTTATACCTGCTTTTTCCAATTCACTTGCAATAAACATTGCATTTTCACTATGTTTTTTCATTCGGATATGCAATGTCCGGAGGTTTTTCAAGATGCTGGCACTTCTGAAACTATCCAGAACCGGTCCAAGCAGCATTGCTGCACCATCATTTACATTCCTCATACTAGCTATAAAATCGTGAGGTCCGCATACCGCTCCTGCAACGCAATCATTTGTGCCATTAATGAATTTTGTCAGTGAATAAACAACAATATTAGCACCTAATTCGTAGGCAGGCACAACCATTGGGCTAAAAGTGTTGTCGACAACTAATTTAATACCACGTTCGTCAGCAATTTTTCTTAATTCTCTAATATCAGCAATTTCAAGCAATGGATTGCTGATTGTTTCGCAATAAATCACTTTTGTCTTTTCGTTGATTTTGCTTTTAACTTCATCAAGTTTTGTGATGTTTACAAAGTGAGTGTTTATGCCAAGCTTAGGGAAGAAGTTTTTAAACAAAGCGTAAGTGCCACCATAAATCGTTCTGCTGGAAACAATTTCATCACCGCAACCACATAATTGTAGCAAGCATGTCGAAATAGCTCCCATCCCCGATGCCATAACGTTCGCATCTTCTGTTCCTTCGATCGCTGCAAGTGCCTGCGTCAAATAGTGATTCATCGGGCTCATATGTCTTGAATAAAGGAAGCATCCTTCAACTTCTTCACTAAATAATTGTTGCATTTTTTCAACACTTAAAAAAGTATATGTGGCTGCATCTGAAATTGATGGGTTCACATCACCGAATTCACCAAAAACTTGATAATCTTGCAATCTGACTGCTGGATCATTATTCATTATTTTCGCTCCATACTAAAAAATACATAAACAAATATCTTAAAAATAAGTTAATAAAACAAATTATTTAGTTTTTCTTGAAACGATAAATTTATTGAATCAAAAAATTTCTTTTGAGAAATTATTTTTTTTCTGTAATTTTGCTTTCCCTTGTGAGTGTGATTGACAAATTAATAACTCTAGAAGGGGCCCATAGCTCAGCTGGGAGAGCGCTTGAATGGCATTCAAGAGGTCAGGAGTTCGATTCTCCTTGGGTCCACTTCCCAATTTGGAGCCGTAGCTCAGTTTGGTTAGAGCGCCTGCCTGTCACGCAGGAGGCCGCGAGTTCGAGTCTCGTCGGCTCCGCAATCTTAAAAGCTGCCTATATATTTTGACAATCTTTTTCTTTTCACACATTTCTCGTTCAAAGATTATAAAAAATAATTACTGGTGCAATAATCTCTTATTAAAGTTCAGGATTTTTTTAAGTATTTTTACTGAACTGTATAAAAAAAGACGCTTAATTATAAGCGTCTTTTTTTATTATACTGGTTTACCACAAATTTTATTTGTTATTCTGTTCTATAGTCTTTTTACGATTTTGCACTAATAAAAATATTATTACTCCGATTAACACAATAAATATTATCACAATCAACAAATTTTCTGCTAAGAATTTCGCCAATTTTTCCCCAAACGAAGCATCGCCCATCTCAATCATATTTTTTAAATCCGCTACCGCTCCTTCTATTTGAGAAGCATAACTATTAGTGCAGGATGTGTTTAATTCACGGAATTTGTTAATTAATTCATTTGCTTGCGAAATATACGATTCCACTGCGGCAAGATGCATTTTGTTCTCTTTATAATATGCTCTTGCAGAATCCAGAAACATCTGATCCTTTTCTACTTTTTCGAGTGTTATCAAAAAATTGTTCATTATTAATTCTGCAATCTGACATTCCGATTGGTTCAACGAATCTTGCAATGTCGAAGGCACCTGGCTAAATAGCTCGTTATCTTGCGTGTTCTTGGGCAATAGTCGCATAATTCTCTGAACCGCTGTTTTGCTTTGTTCAAGTACATACCTTGTTTGAATATTTTCCTCTTTCAGATTTTTATTAACTTTTTGCAGATGTGTGGCCTCTCTTTCCAAAAATTTTACTCTTTTGGTAAGTTGCTCGATTAGTTCTTTCAACTGCACATTCTCTGCATACAAGCTGTCGCCGCGTGCAATCGATACTTTCAGTTCTTCGGAAGTTTCGTCTAATTTCTGTTTGGTTGCTTCTAAATGTTGCTTGTTTCGTATCCAGGTTTCATATTCTGCTTTCTTATTTTTAGCATCTTGAATTGCTTTCGATGTTAATTTTTGATTAGCATTTCCAAAATGATTCGGATTAAGTTGAATTGTTGCATTTAAAAAATCAATATCTTTCTGTGTTAAGCTTTCAGTTTCTTTAGCCAATACTTTCTGAATATCAGAATAAAATGTTTGAAAATTTTCGCTTATTTGTTGTGCTTGAGCACTAATGAAACCAAATATTAGCAACATTAGAACAATTTTTGTCATACTTTTCATTTTATTCTCCTGCTTTAACTGATTTATTGTTTATCCATTTATCTTTTTCATCATCAAAAACGTAGAACCTTTCTCTATTCTGGTCATATATTCTTAATAATTTTTCGTTGATTTCGAAAACTGCTAAGCCTAAATTTTTATCAGGCAATTCAATCGACTTATACCTCACAATAGTTTTTTTGTGTGGGATAATCAGCCACATTTTTTTAAAACTATCACTATATAGAAAATATCTTCCGTTGTATTTGGCAATTGAAAAATTAATCCCGTTTCTTGGCTGTATCTGCTCTTCTTTCAATATGTCGTTTAGATAGATGTTTTCGCCGGTTTCAATAATCGTTACATAACAATCGTTTCCTACCATAAAACTTTCAGGGCATTCTCCTTTTTTACAGGAAAACCTTTGCGAGCTAACGCATGTCAGGCAGGTTTGCTCGAAAGTGGTTGTTGAAGCACAACCAGTAATAACAGAACTTGCTAATAAAATCAGGAATAATTTTTTCATTTTGTTCCTATGATTATTAAAAAGAACAAAATTATAATATTTTATGGTAGTTAGCAAAATGAATTTTTATTTCTGAGCAAAATAATTAAATTAATCAGTTGTCTATATTTATTATGAGTTTTTTTGAGCGATTATTATGAAAAACTTCCTTTCCCTTATATTACTTTTCGGAATTACGCTGTTTTCCAATGAATCGTATTCCCAAGACAATCCACCTCTCTGGATGATTAAAGATTATAATCGTAATTTCTATGAAATTCAGGCTGACTTCAATAAGTATTGGGAAGGCAAAGTAATTACAAAAGGAACACCTCGCGAAGAACGAATGGGGTGGAAGCAGTTTAAACGTTGGGAATGGTTTTGGCAGCAGCGTGTTGCTCCCTCAGGTGTTTTCCCTAATCCCGGGCATACTTATTTGGAGTATGCCAAATATCGTGAGCTGAAATCTAAGCAAAAAGATAGAAAACAAGCAGGTGACTGGGCTTTCTTAGGACCTTCGAGCTCCTCCGGAGGCTATTGGGGACTTGGTCGATTAAACTGCGTTATCGAAGATCCTCGCTACGATGGAGTAACTAACAAAACTATCTTTGTCGGTGCTGCAAGCGGCGGAGTTTGGAAAACCACAAATGGTGGACAAACCTGGGCTACTACCACCGATGAATTTGCAGCACTTGGTATAGCCGATATTGTTATTAACCCGTTAAATCCTGACGTTATTTATGTTGCAACCGGTGATGGCGATGCTACTGATACCTACTCATTTGGTGTCGTCAAGTCCACCGATGGAGGCAACACTTGGAATTTGACAGGCTTGCAGTTCCAAATTACTAATTTCACTACTTGCCGCAGAATGGTTATTAATCCGTCTAATCCTAATATTCTTCTGGTTGCAACAAACAATGGCTTATATAGAACTACCAACGCAGGGACAAACTGGACCTCTGTCCAAAATGGGAATTTCTGGGATGTCAAACTAAATCCTGCCGATCCAAATATTGTTTATGCAACTACCACAAACCAGATTTATCGTTCTACTAATGGAGGAATTAATTGGACATCGGTAGCATCTATAAGTGGTTCCACAAGAATTGCTTTGGCTGTTGCTCCTGCGGATAGTACAAGCGTCTATGCCCTTTCTTCAAATAGCAGTGGTGCATATAATGGTCTCTACCGTTCAACAAATTCCGGCAGTAGCTTTTCTCTTGTTTCTTCAACCCCGAATATTCTGAGTTCTTCGGCTACTGGTACCGGCACCACTGGACAAGGTTGGTACGACCTTTCAATTGCTGTTGATCCAACTAATGCAAATATTGTTTATGTTGGCGGTGTTAATATCTGGAAATCTACAAACGGTGGAGCAAATTGGTCGCTTCGGGCTTACTGGACAAGTTCTTCAAGTGTCCAAACTGTTCACGCAGACCATCATATGCTCTATTTCGGTGGCACAAACCGTCTCTATACTGCTAATGATGGTGGGTTAGATGTATCGACAAATGGAGGTATTAACTGGACATATCTAAGTTCGGGAGTTTGTGTTACTCAGTTTTATCGAATTGCTGCTTCCCAGACCAATCCCAATGTTGTTATTTGTGGTTCTCAAGATAATAGTTCTAGCCTGATGACCTCTTCTTCTTTTACTATGACAAAGGCAACAGGTGACGGAATGGATCAGGCTATTAATCCTTCCAATGGCAATATTATGTTTACATCAAGTTATTATGGTGATCTGTACCGTTCTACAAATGGAGGAAGTAGCTGGACAGATATTTCTGAGCCAAACGACAACGGTGGCTGGGTTACTCCTTACGTGATTGACCCCAACAATCATACTACATTAGTTGCCGGATATACTGGCGTCTGGAAATCTACCGATAATGGAACTAATTGGACGAAAATCTCTACTTTTACAAATAGTAATAATCTTAATGTCGTTCACGTTGCACCTGCCAACTCAAATTATATCTATGCCGGGCACAGTTCTGCCCTCTGGCGAACAACTGATGGCGGCTCAACCTGGTCGCAAATCACTCTTCCTTATGCTTGGCTTTCTTCGCTTACTACAAATCATTCTAATCCCAATGTTGTCTGGATTACAATGAGTGGCTATTTAGCAAGTAATAAAGTTTTTAAGTCTACAAACGGTGGGCAAACCTGGCAAAACATTTCCGGAAATCTTCCAAATGTCCCTTGCAATGTGATTATTTATCAGCCAAACACAGATAACCGTGTATGGGTTGGTACTGATATCGGTGTTTGGTACCGTGGAGATAGTGATCCAAACTGGATCGACTACAACGATGGTCTGCCTAATGTTATCTGCAACGATTTGGAAATTCAATATTCTGCTAATAAACTTCGATTGGGTACTTATGGGCGTGGGCTTTGGGAAGCAACTTTGCCCGGTGCACCTAACGCACCTCCATCTCTTACTTCTCCACTCAACAATGCAAGCAATACGAACAAGAATCTGTCTCTGCAATGGTCGCCCTCTGTAAATGCTCTGTCATATAGGGTACAGGTTTCCACTTCAAGCAATTTCAATAACTTAATTGTTAATTCTTTGACTGCTAATACATCCCTTAATCTTACAAACTTAAATTACAACACACAGTATTTCTGGCGCGTAAAAGCATATAAGCAAAATGATTCAACAGATTGGAGCGAAAGCTGGAATTTCACTACTCGTATCGAAATCTATCCTCCTACTCTTGTTTCACCTCAAAATAATGCGAACAACTATGCTAATTTACAAACCTTTTTCTGGAATGTTGCCGAGAATGCAACATCTTATCGGTTGCAAATATCAAACGACAGCTTATTTAACTCATTAATTATAAATCAAGTGCTCTCCGACACTTCTTATACTTGGAGCAATTTACCTGGAAATAATGCCTTCTACTGGCGTGTTCAGGCATTCAATTCAAACTATGCAAGCGATTGGAGTGAAATCCGCAAACTTACCACTTATAACCTCGTTACTGTTCAAATTGGTTCAGGAACAGCTACTTCACAATTCCCATACTATACATATTATCACGATGCTGTTACTTATCTGCTATATACATCTTCTGAAATTCTTTCAGCAGGCGGTTTTGGTGGGCTCATCCAGTCGATTGGCTTCAATGTTACTTCTGTTGCAACTCAACCGATTAACGGCTTTTCCATATATATGCAGAATACTACTCTTTCGTCCATTACTGCACCAATTACATCAGGATGGACACTTGTTCATTCATCAAGCTTATTTGCAGTTACTCAGACCGGATGGACTGAACACGTTCTATCAACTCCTTTCGCATACGATACAACAAAAAATTTACTCATAAAAATCTGCTTCGACAATAGTAGCTGGACAGCTTCTTCCGTTGTTCAGGCAACAGCAATTTCGAATCGAGCATATGCTCGATACGCCGACAATCATACAAATACTTGCTCAACTGACCCATCAAGTGCAACTAGCCCAAGCCGTGCAAATATTCGTCTAACAATTTCCTCTCCTCTTCTGCCTCCTGTTTTGCTTGCACCAGCACAGTCGGCAGTACTTGCTCACGATAGACCTGCTTTCTCGTGGGCGGCAGCAAACAATGCCCAATCCTATCAGCTTCAGGTATTAAATGCAAACAACTCACAATTGCTGAATATTTTTACTAATCAAATCCAATATCAGTCCGCTCCTTTGTTCTACGAAGGTCAGGTTACGTGGCGTGTCCGGGCAATTTCGGGCACCGACACAAGTGCTTGGAACACAAGCAACTTCACTATAACTCGTTCAACAGTTACTCATAGTATTCCGCTTGTTTCTGGCTGGAATATGATTTCGTCATATGTCGAACCAGATAATTTATCAATTGCTAATATTTTCAGTCCTCTTGGCAACAATCTCCAGATTGTACGCAACGTTTCCGGACAAACTTATATCCCAAATCTATCAAATATGATAAATGAGTGGCAAATTCGTCAGGCTTATCAGATAAGAACTCTTTCCGGATCTACTTTGAACATTCAAGGCTTGAAAATTATTCCCAACTCTACTCCGATTGTGCTTAATTCAATTGGTTGGTATTGGATACCTTATTTTCGCATTGCTTCTATGCCTGTTGCGACGGCTTTATCATCTATTAACGGTAAATATCTTCAAGTGAAATCAATAACCGGCGAAGTATACTATCCTCCGTTCATTACAACATTGCAAAATCTGGAACCCGGCAAAGGATATATGCTGCGTTCTACTTCTACAACTGGTGTGCTCGTCTATCCGGCAAATCCTGCAACTAAATCTTCTTCAAATAATTCGATACAAGAACCTGTATTTTTCAAAAGAAATAAGCATATTACAGGAAAAACATCAGTCATTGCAATAGATATACACGGACTTGTCGAAGGCGATGAAATTGGTGTTTTCACAGAAGATGGTTTGTTTGTGGGCTCATCTGTGTGGTCGGACATATGCAGAGGTGTGGTTGTTTGGGGCGATGATGAATTCACATCGGAAAAAGATGGTGCTTTCGAAAACGAAAGATTAAAGATAAAAATTTGGAAGAATTCCTCCAATTCAGTTTACAATACGAATATTAATACAATAAATAATCTTGATAAATCAATAAATGAAACTACTTTATCCTACAAAACTGACGACATTTTGAATATTTCGGGGCAACTTGCAAGTGCAATAACAGAAGATTTGTTTATCTATCCTCAACCATCTTCTGGTAATATTTCCATAAGTGTTTTGGGAAATCTTGATAATAAGTGTCAGGTGATTGTATTTGACTACAAAGGAACCGAAATTTTCAATAAATATGTCGAAAGTTCTAATAATCGCATAGAGTTAGATTTTGCAAATATTTCGTCTGGGATTTATCAAATAATCGTTCTCGATAGTCGAAATATCTTCAAAGATAAATTTATTATTGTTAAGTAAAATTATCCCCAAATTTCGTATTTTTGTAATATTGAAATTTGGGGAATTTTTTATGGCAATAATCATAGACGGGAAAAAAATTTCTGACGAAATTAAATCAGAAATCAAACAACGCACTGAAAAATTATTCTCTGAAAAGTCTATTAAACCGGGCTTGGCTGTATTATTAGTTGGCAACGACCCTGCTTCGTCTATCTATGTCAATAGCAAAGCAAGGGCTTGTCAATCTCTCGGTTTCGATTCTATCGTCAAGCGTTTGCCCGAAGATACACCTGAAAGCGAGGTGATTAATATTGTTAATCAGTGGAACGCCGACCCGTCTGTTCACGGGATTTTAGTGCAATTGCCACTTCCGAGGCATATTAACGAAACAAAAGTATTGCTCTCTATTCAGCCAAAAAAAGATGTTGATGGCTTTCACCCGGAAAACGTCGGGCGTTTAGTAATTGGCTTACCCGGCTTCGTTTCCTGCACTCCTGCCGGTATTTTTGAACTGCTCAAACGTTCTAATATAGAAACTTCAGGCAAACACGCTGTAATTGTAGGCAGAAGCAATATTGTAGGCAAACCAATCGCAAATATTCTTTATCAGAAAAAGGCTTTCGCTAATGCAATCGTTACAATCTGCCATACTGCTGCAAAAGATTTATCATACTATACAAAACAAGCCGATATTTTAGTTGCTGCTGTTGGTAAACCTGAAATTATTCGTGGCGAAGATGTCAAAGAAGGCGTGGTTGTAATTGATGTCGGAATTAACCGAATTGACGACCCATCAACTGAAAAAGGCTATCGCATCGTTGGCGATGTTCATTTCGAGTCTGTTTCGAAAAAAGCATCTGCAATTACTCCTGTCCCCGGCGGTGTCGGTCCTATGACTATTGCTATGCTAATGTACAATACTTTGCTTTCTGCAGAAGGTGCAATTTACTGATGAAACCCAATATAAACATTATCTTTGAAGATCAGGACATTATTGTAATTAATAAGCCTTCGGGACTACTTACAATCCCTGATAGATATAATCACTTGCTTCCATCAGCAATATCTTATCTAAAATCAAAATTCAGGGAATGCTTTGTAGTTCATCGTCTTGATAAAGACACAAGCGGTGTTATGGTTTTTGCAAAAAATGCAGATGCTCACAGAAAATTAAATCTGCAATTCGACAACCAGCAAGTAAAAAAAATATATCACGCAATTGTTCAGGGTATATTGCAAAAGGATGAACTCGAAGTAGATATACCGTTAATTCAAAATCCTAATGGTGTTGGTGTTCTACCTTCCATTCGAGGTAAAGAATGCCTTTCGATTGTTAAAGTTATCGAAAGATTTAAAGTCGCCACTCTTGTAGAAGTAAACTTGGTTACAGGCAGGCAACATCAGCTTCGCGCTCACGTTGCTGCTATCGGGCATCCATTATTGGTTGATGATTTATATGGAGAAAATTCTGCCTTTTTGCTGTCTTCAATTAAGAGGCGATATAATTTGAAAAAGAATACCGACGAAAAACCTATTATTTCCCGTATTTCAATGCATTCCTGCTCGATTGAATTCATTCATCCGTCTACTGATCAAACTGTAAAATTTGAAGCAGCCTATCCTAAAGATTTCGCGGCTACTCTGGAAGTGCTCAGAAAGTATGCTAAATTATAAATCAATATTTTTTTGAATAGTTAGCTCTAATGTATCGATATTTAAAGCAACCAAATTCCCCAAAGATGAATATCTGTGCTGGTAGCAGCACCCGCCGTCAATCGTAATTTTGTCCGTTTTCAATGAAATTACTATCTCATCTATTGTTTTCGGTGTGTGCCCGACAATCATTTTTTTGTTGTTGATCTTTTCTTTTTTCGGAATTGAATTTCTGATCCACAACATTGTTGTTTGGTCGTCAAGTGGATTCTCAATATCAAAATTCAGCCCGGCGTGGACAAGAATGTATTCATCCAATTCTAAATAATTGGGCATCTCATTGATGAAATTGATATATTTTATCGGTATTTCACTTGTTTCAAAAACTCCGAAACTATTAAGTGTTTCATTGCATCCGTTGAGAATCCATAACTCCATATCTGATAACGATTTCATAGAATCAATCATCATCTGCTCGTGGTTCCCTCGCACAAAGTGAACATTATAATCTTCAATTTTCAAATCCATTAGCAAATCTAATACTTCTTTTGAACGCGGACCACGATCAATATAATCCCCAACGAAAAAAATTTCGTCGTCTTTCGTTATTCTTAACTTATCGAAAAGCAAAGCATTCAACGTTTTGTAACATCCGTGAATGTCAGAAATTGCGTACCTGTTTTTCATAAAAATTATTTTTCAAAGTTTAGTATATTAATCGACGTTATTAATATCTTAGTATTGTTGGTATGTTCGCTTTCATATTGAAAAATAGCAACTTATAGATTATTTTCTTGCTAATTATGTGAATTAATAATATATTTGTAATTCTTTAAATTAACTATCGGTAATTTGATTTATTTATGTTTGAAAGCTTACAAGAAAAATTAGAATTAGCATTAAAAAAGTTTCGTGGTCAGAATAAAATAACCGAAGAAAACATTAGCGAAGCTCTCAGAGAAATTCGTCGTTCTCTTATCGAAGCTGATGTTAATATAAATGTTGCTAAAGAGTTTGTAGAATCTGTCAAACAAAAAGCAATTGGAACAGAAGTTCGCGGCAAATTGCTTCCCGAGCAGCTCATCGTCAAAATTATCTACGATGCATTAGTTGAAACTATGGGGAGCAAAAATGCTGAACTAATGTTCTCACCACAGCCCCCAACTGTCATTCTTGTCGCAGGTTTGCAAGGTTCCGGTAAAACAACTTTTTGCGGAAAGCTTGCTCGAAGCTTACGCAAAAAAGGTCGTCAGCCTTTGCTCGTTGCTTGCGACATTCACCGTCCGGCGGCAATTCTGCAGCTTAAGCAACTTGGCGAACAAGTTAATGTTTCTGTTTTTTCCGAAGATGGCAAATCTGCTGTCGAAATTGCTCAAGATGCACTCATTTATGCCCGTAAATTTGCTCGCGACGTAGTCATTGTCGATACTGCCGGACGCCTGACAATCGACGAGGAAATGATGAAAGAAGTGGCTGACATCGCGGCTGCTGTCAAGCCAACTGAAACATTATTCGTCTGCGATGCAATGATTGGGCAAGACGCTGTTACCACCGCTCGTGCCTTTCACGAACGGTTAAGTCTCACCGGCGTTGTTCTTACAAAACTCGACGGAGATACACGTGGCGGTGCAGCTCTTTCAGTTCTGAAAGTAGTTGGCAAACCTATTAAATTCGTCGGAACTGGTGAAAAACTCGATAACCTCGAGCCTTTCTACCCCGAGCGTATCGCTTCCCGTATCGTTGGTATGGGCGATATCCTCACCCTTGTAGAAAAAGCCGAGCAAGAATTCGACCAAAAAGAAGCTGAAGCTTTGGAAGAAAAAATCCGTAAAAATCAATTTACTTTCGATGATTTCCTTACTCAACTCCGCACTATCAGAAAAATGGGCTCTCTTCGCGATTTGCTCGGGATGCTCCCAGGTATGGACAAGGCTATGAAAAACGTCAATATCGACGACAAAGCTTTCTCCAAAGTCGAGGCTATTATCTTATCGATGACCCCAAAAGAACGCTCTGCACCTAAAATTATTAATGGCTCCCGACGCATCCGCATTGCCAAAGGTAGTGGCACAAGTGTTCAAGATGTAAATAAACTTCTTAAACAATTCGAAGAAATGCAAAAACTGATGAAAAGCGTTGCTTTGGGCAAGCGGTCCAAATTCCTACCAAACCTTCCGTTTGGAGTTGGTGGCAAACGAAAATAATTTTTAGTTAAATATTTTAGGATTTTTTAAAATGGTAAAATTAAGATTAAGAAGAAAAGGTAGAACTCATCATCCGATTTATGATATCGTGGCTATCGATAGCCGCAAGCGTCGCGATGGTGCTTTTATCGAAAGATTAGGTTATTTTGATCCTCATCAAAATACCAAAACAATCAGTATTGACCACGAACGCGCCGTCTACTGGCTCAATGTCGGTGCTCAACCTACTGATGTAGTTCGTCTTCTTCTAAGCTACGATGGTGTCCTCCTTCGCCGTGCATTAATGAAGCAAGGTAGAAAAGCAGAAGAAATTGAGCAGGAAATTGCTAAACATCGTCAAATCGTCGCTGAACGCTACCGTCGTCGCAAAGAAATTCGCCGTAAACGCATCGAAGCCAAAAAGAAAGCTGAACAAGAAGCTCAAAATCAACCTCAAGAAGAAACCCCAGCTGAATAATTACCGATTATTAATAAAAATCCCCAGCTTTTGCTGGGGATTTTTATTTCTGCTTGCCTTATTGTTTCGGCGTTGAAACATATATTTGAACTGTTCTCGAAAGATGTCTTCCAACAGGTGAATTATTGTCGAATATTATTTCGCTTTCACCTACTCCATATGTTTCAAATTTTGCTTTAACTTTTGATTCTAAATATTTTTTTACGTTGTCGGCTCTGTTTTGTGCTAGTCGTTTATTATAATTTTCATCGCCAATTCTATCAGTATATCCAAATATCTGCACAGTTGAATTAGACCTAATGTTAGGCACTACATATTGATCCAATATCCTTCTATCGAATTCTGATACCTCAGGGCTATCGAAATCAAACAGTGTTAATGAATACTTGTATATCACTCTGTCTGGTCGGTCTTCTGATACCTTTCTATTGAATGAATAGTATTCAACTGGAACAGAAGCAGTAGCATATCTTGAGGCTCCCGACGATGTCTTTGCTGAAAAAGTATATTCAAGTGGCACTTGCGACGGAGCTAATTCATTCGGTGTAATTGCCCATTTTACAGGTTGTGGATCGCCTTTCCCTTCAAATTTCTTGATTAATTCCCCGGCTTGTTTGATTTCTAAATACCAATCAGCTATTGCTTCGTTGGAACGAGCATATGTAACAAACTCTACTAAATCTGGGTCTGCTATTCTACGTCTTTCACTCTCAATTGTAATAGGTGCCAAAATATCATTATTTGTAGTTGAAATTTCAACTCTGCGGTTTTCAGCAATTCCATCTACTACTCTTGGGTTAGATGGTTTTGCCGGCTCTTTGCCTGCTACTGTTTGTATTCGCAATGGGTCGATATTGAAATTCTTTACAAGGTAGTTCTTCGCAAACTCTGCTCTTTCAGCCGATAATTTTGTATCTTTCTCTCTTTGGTTGTCTAACGTTCCGGTAATTGTTATTCTCGCATTTATATTCTGCCTCATTCTTTCCCCAATAACGTCCAGAACTTGATTATTTATAATCATTGCATCAGGTGGAAGCGATTTGATTGAAAACTCACCTGTTTTCCCACTTGCTTGAAGTGCTTCTTCTGTTACTGGGCGTGCTGTATTTTCCGTGAAAAATACGTACGGAAGCAACGGGAATAGCTCACCATATTGTGTTTCTTCTACTGTAATTTTCTGCAATGGATAAGTATTCATTTGCTTATCATAATATCGCACATCTTTGAACCCAACTTCTAATTCAACACCCGGAACATCTACTACTTCAGGCACTTTCTTCTTACCCAAACCGAAGGTTAAATTCATTCCCAGTCTCAATTGTGGTACTGTGTAGCTATCCCAACTGCTATTGCCTGATACCTTCGTAAAAGGTATTCTAAATGATACTTCAGGCGAAAAATATGTGCTTCTTCCTATCTGGAAAGTGTAGCCGGCGCCCAAAGCCACTCCTAATCTGAAATTCTTATCTGGTATATCTGTTTCTGCAGAATTTTGATACTCGTATCGCTCATTCAGCGGAATACCAACTTCTGGACCAATATTCAGATACAATGGAGTATTTCCAAATAAATTATGAAATTGAACTAAAGGTGTAATTTCCAAATAATCCATCGTCGTTGTTAATTTTTCATTGTTTTCCTTTAATTCTCCGCGAAATCCATTATATCCTAAACGTCCCGATATTGAAATCATATTACTGATAGGGAAATTTGCAATTATTCCACCATTAAAGAATATTTCATTGCTATTTGTGTTAAATAAAGTAGTAGGATTTTGTGTCCCTGTTGGATTAAGATTTGATGGCTGATGAAAATTAATATGACCTCCTAAATATGGTCCTATGTTGATTTGACCATTATACGGATATGTCTGAGCATTCAACATCCCGCCAATAATGAATGTCAATGCCACCGCGAAAAATTTCAATTTCGTTCTCATAATCTCTTCCTTTATAATTTGTGAAACAAAAAAATAATATATTCGTTACTCTACTATCAATTTGATACGAAAAATGTTGTTTATGGTAACATATAAAAGAGAAAAATTTTTAATTAAAAAATCATTGTTTGTTAATAAAGGATTTCTCTATGAAACGTTTCATTTTATTTTTTAGTTTTACCTTTATCTTATCTGTAATTTCGGCTAATCTCTTCGCTCAAGGGATTGATGTTGGCTTTCATTTGGGGCTTTCCACTCCAAACGACAAAATAGCCAACGTTTACAACAAAAGCCAAATTAAACTTAATGGCGATTCCTTAGGAAATTTGGTTTCTAAAGGAATGGATGCCGGCTATCATTTAGCAGTCAAAGGACGCATCGGTCTTGCTGATAATGCAGATTTATACTTAGGTTTTGGTTACCACAAGTTCCCTCAAACCAAAATCGAAGTTATCGATCCCCAAACAAACAAAGTATTAGCAACTCTTAACTCCACCACTAATATTATTCCTATCAGTGCTGGACTTAATCTATATCCTGTTCGCTCTATTATTGGTATTTATGCTACTGGCGACTTGTCCTACAACTACATCTCGAGTTCGCTTGATTACAAAGTTGCTGGTGTGGAAGTGCCACTTACTAAAACTCCAACTGATGGTCGTCTTGGCTTTGGCATTGGAACTGGTATTGATTTTTCTTTGGGCTTAGTTCTCCTAAATCTCGAAGCTAAATATAACTATATTAATTTTATTGGTAAATCCGACAAAGAAGATTCAAAAAACTATCTATCTGTGGCTCTTGGCGTATATTTCTAAATAAATAAAGAAGCAGGGGAGAGGCTATCCCCTGCTTCTTGTATTTTTAATAAATAATTATTTTGTAATATACTTTCCAAAAATATTCTCAAAATATTTCTCCTTTTCTGCCTGAATTTTCACTTTAAACACCATTGAAGTTTCTGTATCCACTCTTTCATGCACTTCATAATTATCATAGAGATGAGATACTAATTCAGATTTTTCATAAGGCAAATTTACTTCAAAAATATTGTGAAAACGATTGTATTTTTCTTGCATCAGTTCCAACAAACTTTCAATATTAATTCCTCTTTTTGCAGAAATAAATATCGAATCAGCAAATTCTTGTTTCAAAGCTCTGTGTATCGTTATATCATCAAGCATATCAACCTTGTTGAACACCATTATTGTTGGCTTCTCATTAATTTTAAGTTCCTCTAACGTCTTGTTTACTGTCTGTATTTGCTCTCTGAATAATTTATGCGATACATCGATAACGTGCAGCAGCACGTCGGCTTCCATTGCTTCCATTAATGTGCTTTTGAACGATGCAACTAAATTATGTGGTAACTTCTTTATAAATCCAACTGTATCCGAAATCAGTGCCTTCTGACCGCTCGGCAAACTAAATTGCCGAACCGTTGTGTCCAATGTAGCAAAGAGCTTGTCCTCTACATAAACCCCGGCGTTTGTAATTGTATTGATTAACGTTGATTTCCCGACATTTGTGTATCCGACAAGAGCGAATTTTGGCATTTCAGAACGCTTTTTTCTTTGTTCTTTCTTCTGTAATTCAATTTCTTTGAGCTTTTCTTTCAGGTTTTGAATACGTAATCTTATTATTCGTCTATCCGTCTCAATCTGAGTTTCTCCAGGTCCTCGCGTTCCAATTCCACCGTATTGTTTAGATAGGTGTGTCCACATTCGGGTAAGTCGCGGCAAAATATATTGTAATTGTGCAAGTTCTACTTGTGTCTTTGCTTCGTTTGTTCTTGCCCGCGTAGCAAAAATATCTAAGATTATGCCACTTCTATCTGTAACTTTTATGCTTAGTTCCTTTTCGAGATTGCTTACTTGTGCCGGCGATAGATTATCATCAAAAATTATTAATGAAATGTTATCTTCTTTAACAATTTGTTTTACCTCTTCGAGCTTTCCTTTCCCAAGCACCGTTGCTGAACTTATCTTCGGCAATTCCTGATATATCTTGTGAATTATTTCTGCACCTGCTGTTTCAGCAAGAAAAACAAGTTCATCAAGGTCTTCCAGTGCTTCTTCTCTATTGCTTCCCTTTACCTTTACACTACAAGCAATTGCTCTTTCACGCTTTTCCTCTAATTTATTCTGTTTTTCAAGTATCATATCGCTCAATGATTTTTGTTTAAAATACAAAATTAATGCAATTTCAAATAATTATCTTAATTATTTAAAGAGTATCCTTTTCATTATCTCATTATTCAAAACAAATATTTTGGTATTATTTTTGTCTTTATTATTAAGTTAATTATTATTGATGTCGATATTTATGTTAAATTAATTATTGATAAAATATTGAGTATTATTCGACTACTAAATATTAAGAAAAAAATAAAACCTGAGACTTTCTACGAACAATTAGCTAAAGATGGTCTTCTCGTCGATTATTTAAATAAATTTTTATCTGATAAAATTAATAGCGACGAAGATTTCAAACGTGAAATTTTCGAAACTCTCCTATTGCATAGCAATGAACCTTTTGTGGAAGTCGAAAAATACTATTTAGAAAAACTTATTTCCTCTTTGAGCTACTTTTTGGAGTATACATCCCAATGGAGAGAATCAAATCAATAAGTCCGGAAATTATCGGGCTTTTCGATAAAATTATTCAGCAAGCCGAAGAATATCATCGTGCTTTCGAGCTTCTTGATAAAAAAGTCAAAGACTTCGACGCAGCCATCAACCGCCTGAATGAAATGGAAACCAAAATTTCTAAGGATGCTGAATCAGCCATTAGCAAAATCAACACAAATGTTCTTGAATCTATTATCCTTCTTAAAAATAAAACCGAAGAAACTATTAAGCTTGCCAGTGACCTTGGTGATATTAATGCCTTCAAAAAAGAAATGGAGCAGTTGAAAGATGACCTTGTCTCTCTTCAAACCAACTCTACTAAAATTGTCGAAGAAATGGATAAATCTCTCAAATTCTTCAAAAAGAAATCCGAACTTGAACTAGAATCAACCCTAATTGGCTTGAAATCTAAAATCGAAAAAGAAGTTGCTGTAGAATCTCAAAAAATCGAACTTCGCATCAATATGCGACTTAAACAACTGGAATCTGCCTTGATAGGTCTCGACGAAAAAGTTAAATCTTTTGAAGTAAATTTCTCTTCCGTAATAAAAAAAATTTCTCTTGACATTGATATTATCAAGCACGGCTATTCTCTGGATTTTGATCAAACTAATGAAAATAATCAACTTGTCAATCAAGAATTATCTGACAAAATTTCTTCTTTAGAAAATATGTTAAACATACTCAATGAAAAAATCTCTTCTCTTCCAACTGGCAAAATAAAATATAATAAAGATTCCTCGTCTGATAGCGAACAAATTGAAAATTTAGAAAGTAAGCTGCAGCATCTTTCAAGAAAACTCGATACACTCGATAATAAAATTGCTAACTCGCAAAGCAATACTTCAATCCTCGTCGCCTCAATTGCTATTATTCTTGCTATTCTTGCCATTATCCTAAAATTCATATAAAAAACCTTCGGGCGACATCTGTCTGCCCGAAGGTTCTTAATATTTTCGAGACAATTATTTTATGGCTTTTCGTAATCTTTATTGATTATGTCTTTGGCTGGGTCGAATGCTGTAAGCCCCTTTTCTTTCGCCTTGTCGTAAATCATAGCTGAAGTTCCAAATAATAAAGTTTTTGCATCATAACCAAGAGCTCTCAAAAAAGCAATTACAAATGCACTACCTGTTCCCGTGTAGCAATAAACTACAATTTGTTTATTGGTTGGAAGTGTGAATAAATCTTTTGTTGATTTCAATGACTCCTTTGGAGTATATTGCATTGCACCTGGAATATGTCCGGGGTCTAAATAATGAGCTAAAGGCCAATAATTCATGATAAATAAACTGTTTAGGTTGTTAAATACATCATTGTGACTAAGTCCTGTTGCATCTGCTCCAAGTCCGGATTTCCATCCTTTTTCAAACAAATACTTTACTCTTGCTTCCAAAATCTCTTTTCCAGTTTTCTTGCCAGTGTTCAAAGTAGGTAGCGGATTCTTTGTAGTTGGCTTTGGTGTTTCTGTTTGCACAAACTGAGTTATCCGAGAATTCCCATTAGCAATGGTGTTCTTATATGTAGTTGCAAAATCATCATGCCATGCAGACATACCATATTTCATTGCTTTTACATTCGAATACCCGAGCATACGCAATAAAGAGGTAGAATATGATGCTGATTGGCCTGTGTAGCATATTAAAACTACATCTTCGTATTTAGCTAAATCAGCTGCATTTGTCTTAAAATAGTTATATAAATCTGGGATTAATACGTTAACTGCATTTTTAACATGTCCCTTGTTGTAGTCAGCTGTTTCTCGAATATCGATTATTTTAATCTTGTCTGGTGTTGCCAAATTTTTGTTGTATACGTCAATTGCATTAATAAGTGATGGTGCTTGTGTGTTAATATAATCGCCACCCGTTGTTTCCAAATATTCCAGCAAAAGTTCAGCCTCTGTTTTAGACGGACCATTGTTATCATCATCGTCCGAACATCCTGCAAAAGTTAGCGATAGAGCAATTAATAATATTGCGATTAATGAATCGAATTTTTTAAAATAATCTTTCATAAAATTTCTCCATAAATAATAATACATAAAGTTAAATTATGGTAATTTAAATTTATTTAACACCCCAAGAATTTGGCAGTTTCCCATCAACAACTATATTTTTACTTGCTTGCTTTTCCCAATCATACAAATCTGAGTCAAACAAATATAAGTTTTTGTTTT
Organism: Eximiradius proteiniborus; assembly: GCA_937936035.1. Taxonomy (GTDB): domain Bacteria; phylum Bacteroidota; class Ignavibacteria; order Kapaibacteriales; family UBA2268; genus JAKIZO01. Next base: position 7,045 of record CALGXJ010000095.1, on the reverse strand, counting down.
TCCACACATCTCCATCTTTGTAAATATGACAGTTTGCATAGCAAGCTTCTCCCTGTCCAACATTTGTTCTTGCTGTGCGCTTTAAAATATTGTGCGGACTTGTATAATTAAATGTTGGTGCTGCATCAAACTTTGCATATTGTGGAACATCATACATACTCCAGTTGTCCGGAGCTGCAAGAGTACGGCGAACAAGTGTAAATTTATAATTCTTCTTTACATCAGGTATTGGATTTAATGCTATTTTGAAATCAAGGTGAGAAGTTATTCGAGCTCCAGCTCCACCTATATGACAACTTCCACAAGTGTTGTAGTTTTGCGAATGGCATACTTGACAATTGAAATCATCCGCATGAACTGAATGGTAAGTGTTCGAACTTGCAATATTTTTATGACAATCATCGCATTTCGGAAGTTTCTCATAAGCGTAACGCTGTTCTACTTTTTGCCCATTTCCGTGCAATTCGTCTTTCTTATGGCAACTGAGACAATTAAATCCAGCCTTCGTAAGATGTACATCTGGTTGAGTGCCGCTTCCCACACCTAAAAATGCATGACCACCACGAGAAGAATGGCACACTACGCAAGTATTCATCATATCAGGTTTTTTGAAGTTGTGCCCTTGTGCCAATCCTCCTCCTCCAGCGTGTGGTCTGTTCACATGGCAATCTCCACAGCTTGCATGGCAAATTGAACAGTTCTTGTTGTACCCTTGCTGATGTTTTGCCGGCAATTGTGCAAAATCGTCAGCTCCGCTTAATCCGGAACGTAAGCAAACTTTGCGTTTTTGCCCCCAACCCTGATGCAAATTATAATGCTGGTTGTTTGCATAAGTTGAATGGCACTTCCCGCATTTTGCTACTGCCGAGTCCGATGGAGACTTCAAAAAGTTCCCAGAATGTGCAACTGCTTTGTCTGCAGTCTTATCTACACCGTTGTGGCAATCTGTACATTTCATTTTTCCGTGTTCGGAATCTTTGAATTTTTTGTAACCTTCTCCGCTCATATACACACGATCGTATGGCTCAAAATGCGGAGCATCTCCACCACAACCTCCAACAGGTGCTTCGCTATCAGGAGTGTAGACAGCTTTCAGGTGCTCATAATTCGTATGGCAACCCTCGCACGACGCAACATTTGTCGTGTTGTTCGACGGATTGTCATTTTTATCTTCCGAGCATCCTGCTATTATGGCTGTTGTAAGTACAATTAATAAAATAAATAATTTTTTCATTACTCTAACCCCTCAATTAATGGTCAAAATTATTAAAAAATTAATATATTTTCATCTAATCTCATTTTCATTTCATTTGCCTGCAATATTTTATATCTCTTACTAATAAGTTTAGAATAATTTAAACGATTAATTAATATTCATAATAATTTGCTTTATTGAAATATATAAATTATATTTTATTTGTCAAAACGTTTTTTTATTTATTTAGAGAAATATTGTTCGATTTGTGCTTCTATATTTTTTTATTTTTTAGTTTATTTTGATTAATTTTAATCTTTGCTATCATTATAAATAGGTAGAATTATGAATTTGCTGAAAAAATTATTGCTCATAGAAATTTTTATTGCTCTCTTCTTTGTAAATTCCATTGCTCAAAAAGACCCTGCCACGCCAGATAATATTAAGAAATACGTCCAATTTCTTGCATCAGAAGAACTCGAAGGACGTTTGCCCGGTACCACAGGGATCGACAAAGCCGCAAATTATATATCTCAACATTTTACAAAAATTGGGCTAAAATCTTTTCGTGAAAATTATTTCCAGAAATTCGACGTTAGAACCGGTATTAAGCTTGGTTCTGAAAATAAATTTGCTTTGACTGTGCTTGTTGAACGCCTCGGTGTGCCAGTCGAAAAATGGAAACCTGCTACAAAAAATATTAACGTGGAAGAAGAATGGTTGCCTGCGGCTTTCAGCGAAAATGGCTCCGTTAGTGGAGAACTTGTTTTTGCCGGCTATGGCATTTCTGCTGAACCTCTCGGATATGACGACTATAAAGATATTGACGTAAATGGCAAAATAGTAATCGTTATCTCTGGTAGTCCTGATGGCTCTACCGAAAAATCAAAATTTGTTAATTATCTCTCCGATAGATACAAAGCAACCAATGCCAGAAATAAGGGGGCTGTCGGTGTCCTGATTGTCAATCCGCAAGGTGATTCTGCAAATATTCTTAAACCTCTAAGCTTTCAGATGATGTCCCGCAATTCAGGTATTGTCGTTGCCTATATCAAGAGAACACTTGCTTTCTCGCTTATGCCTAAGAATGTGCAGCTCAATTATGTTGAAAACGCAATTAATAAATCTCAAAAGCCTAATAGTTTTGCTGTTCCATATACAACAATTTCTCTTACTGTCGATTTAGTAGACGACTATCGTCCAACAAGTAACGTTATCGGTTACGTTGAAGGGCGTCTCAATCCTCTGGAATACATAGTTGTCGGTGCTCATTACGATCATCTTGGATACGGGCAACTTGGCAATTCTGCCTATGTAGGAAAAACTCCTAAAATCCATCCCGGCGCTGATGATAATGCCTCTGGTGTTGCCGGTGTTCTGGAACTTGCCGAACGCTTCGCAAAAAATCCTGCTGATAGAACCATCGTGTTTATGGCTTTCACTGGCGAAGAAATGGGATTGCTTGGCTCTACCCACTATGTCGAAAACAACTTTTTCCCTCACGAAAATACCTTCCTTATGCTCAATTTTGATATGATTGGAAGAATGAAAGATAATAAACTCCAGATTTTTGGCTTAGGCTCTTCACCTGTTCTGTCCAGTGTAATTGATTCAATTTCTTCAATCGAAAATATCGGGATTGTCAAACTTCAGGATGGCTTTGGTCCAAGCGACCACACACCTTTCTACAAAAAGAAAATTCCTGTGATGCACTTCTTTACCGGTGCTCACGGTGATTACCACAAACCCACAGATACCTGGGAAAAATTAGATTATGTTGCTTCTGCTCGAGTTGTTGATTTTGCTGAAAGCCTTCTCCGTCATTTTGCTTCTATCCAGCAGAAACCTGCTTTTACTGAAGTTGTGGACACAACTAATCGTCCAGCGATGCGTGGTGGTGGTCCTTGGTTCGGTATTGTCCCTAATTTCGAAGAATCTACTCTCGGACTGAAAATTTCCGGCACTTCGCCCGGTAGCCCTGCACAAGCAGCCGGTCTAAAAGAAGACGACATTATTACCCATATTGATGATAAACAAGTCAAAAATTTACACGATTTTATGTATATTATCGGCGATTATAAAGCCGGCAATACTGTCAAAGTGCGTGTTCTACGAAATAACAAAGAAATGTTCTTTAATGTTACTCTTGCTAATAGGAACAAACAATAATGAGCCTCTCAATTGTTTTTATGGGAACCCCTGAGTTTGCAGTTCCCACCCTTATTGAACTGAATAAGAAATACGTCGTTAAAGCCGTTGTTACAACTACCGACAAACCGCAGGGACGCGGACACAAAGTTCTGCCTTCTCCAGTTAAAAAAACGGCTCTGGAACTTGGTTTGCTGGTTCTTCAACCCAATAATTTGAAAGATATCGAGTTTATCGAAACTATCAAAGCTTTAAATCCGGATATTATAGTTGTTGTTGCTTTCAGAATTTTGCCAAAGGAAGTCTTTACCATACCTCGTCTTGGATGCTTTAATATTCACGCAAGTTTGCTCCCTAAATATCGTGGTGCTGCACCAATAAATTGGGCAATTATTAATGGTGAAACAGTAACCGGTCTTACATCTTTTCTTATTCAGGAAAAAGTCGATACTGGTAATATTTTGCTCCAGACTGTTGTTCCGGTTCCCGACGGTGCAACAGCCGGTGATTTGCACGATTTGATGGCACCATTAGCCGCCCGATTGTCAATCGATACTTGTGAACTTCTTGCAAAAGGCAACTACAAACCAATTCCGCAAGACGAAAGCCTTGCCACTTCTGCTCCTAAGATTTTCAGTCAGAATGCCAAAATTAATTTCGATGATTATGCAGAATTAGTTCGCAACTTTATTCACGGTTATTCACCTGTTCCCGGTGCTTACACAATTTTCGACGGTAAAAAAATGAAAATTTTTCGCGCTGACTACGAAAAATGTAGCTGCTCTGTGAACGAAGCTTTTTTAACTCTTGAGAAACCGGGTGAATTTTTGATTGATAAAGGGCTGTTTTGCGTTAAATGCAAAGCTGGATATATCTTTATCAAAGAATTACAGATTGAAGGTAAAAAAGTTACATCTGTTGCCGATTTTATCAATGGATATAAGGGCGAAAAAAAAGGAATGTTTCAATAATTCTTGATTACTATGGAAAAAGTTTTGAAAAATAAAAAAATTGTTCTCGGAGTAACAGGCTCAATTGCTGCTTATAAATCTGCTCTGCTTGTTCGTGAACTAATCAAATCCGGTGCTGATGTTCAGGTTGTGATGACACCTGCCGCAACTAAATTTATTACTACTACCACTATTGAAAGCCTGAGTCGTCATCCGGTTGTTGTTGAGATGTTCGAAGATATTAAGCAAACAAGCGGTGCTTGGCACGTCCAGCTTGCTCAATGGGCTGATTTGATGATTATTGCTCCTTGCTCGGCAACTACGCTTTCTAAAGTCGCAAATGGATTAAGCGATACAGCTCTCGTATGTGTTGCGATGGCTCTTCCACCGGAAAAACCTTTGCTTATTGCTCCTGCTATGGACTACGATATGTGGCAGCATCCCGCTACTCAAAATAATGTTCGGATTCTGAAATCTTTTGGCTACACTGTCATTCCTCCTGCTGAAGGTGAGCTTGCAAGCGGTCTCATTGGTCCGGGACGCTTGCCTGATATTCCTGTGTTAATGGATTATATTTTCAAATCGTTCGATACATTGCAAAATCCATCTTCGATTAACCCCAAAAATGAAAGCATCAATTTAGCAGAAAAACCTATCGAAACAATTGACGAAAGTCTCGAAAAAGACAAATGGAATGCCGAACTTGAACTAGAAATGCTAAAAAAGAAAATTCATTCCCAGACTTTTGATAAGTTGAAAGGGAAGAAAATTCTTATTACAGCCGGACCCACAATCGAAAAAATCGATTCCGTGCGTTTTATTTCTAATTTTTCATCCGGGAAAATGGGCTTTTCTCTTGCTGGTTTTGCAGCTGAAATTGGTGCAGAAGTAATCTTGATCTCTGGCCCAACCCAGCTTGAACCACCCGGCAATTGCAATTTTATTTCTGTTCAATCTGCCGATGAAATGTTTCAGGCGGTAATGCAATATTTTCCTAATGTTGATATTGCAATATTTGCTGCCGCAGTTGCTGATTTTACTCCGAAAATCAAATTTGAACATAAAATGAAAAAAGAAGAAGTAGGGGAGAGCGTTACCATTGAACTTGTTCGCACAAAAGATATTCTTGCCGAAGCTGGCAAATCAAAAACTCATCAGTTTATTGTTGGGTTTTCTCTCGAAACGGAAAATCTGCTTGAAAATGCAAAACGTAAGCTCCAACAAAAAAATTGTGATTTGATTGTTGCCAATTTGGCAAATGCTCCCGATAGTGGATTTGGTGGTGATAAAAACACTATTACAATTATTGATAAGCTTGGCAATGAAACTAATTTTATGCCCTTGCCAAAACTTCAGGCTGCAAAAGAAATTCTAAAAGCAATTGCCGAACGATTTTAGTTGTTCGGCATTTGCCACAATATTTTTATTCCTGCTCCAATTCCTGAATTTTGTAGATATTTGCCTTTTTTCTGGTCTATTTCATCAGCAAGCAGAGAAAATATTTCTGCCCCTGCTCCTTTTGCAAAAAATGGGACAAGAGCGTTTGTATGGCTCGTTGAATTGAACTGCATCTCGGGCATTTTGCCTTTGCCGTTGTTCTTTATTGGTTTGTCAAAAGGTCTGGTCTTTTCTTCGTCAGTTCCGGTTAAATATCCGGTCTCGTGGTCTGCTGTTATTATCAATAAAGTTTCATCCCAGGAACTGTTTCTTTCTATCCAGGCAATCACGCTATCAACTGCAACAAAGAAATCTACTGCTTCCTCAATCAAACGCCCTTTTTGGTTCCCGTGGCAAGCCCAATCTATTGCTCCTCCTTCTATCATCAGGAAAAAGCCCTGCTTGTTTTGTTTTAAAGTGTTTAGTGCCGCCAGCGATACCGTTGCTAAATCTGGAATATTCTCGTTGAATGGCACTTTATAAGCATCCTCCATTGCCTGACCTTTGCCCTCGAAATATGACTTGTCGTCAGTTGTCTTCCTTCTCTGCTGGAATGTTTCAGCAACTTGTGCTACTCCGAGCAGTCTCTTGGGGATGAATTCACCTCGCGAAATTTTCTCGAAATCTTGCTTTTTCTCAACAAAATACCACGCGTCGGGCACTTTATCCCCATCTATATCAGCAACAGTCTTCTTTTTGCCATCAACAATAAATTCAGTCGAATTTTTGGTTAGTCCAACCCATATAAGGCTATCACCAACATATTTGAATGTCTTTGCTTGGGATGTTTTTTCTCCATCGTGGTTATAATAAGGATGCCCTGCTCCAATAATCACATCAACCTTGCTATCCAGGAGCATTTCTTTCGCTATTTCCGAATAATTGTTCCTATGCTCGTTGTGTGCAACAAACACCGCAGGTGTAGCGTGGCTCAACATTACTGACGTAACTACTCCCGCAGATTTCTTTAATTTTTTTGCAACCTCTGATAAATTTTCAATTGGCTTTTTATTTATATCCATACCAATTGCCCCGTTATATGTTTTTTCGCCACAGGCAATTGCTGTTCCCGAGGCACCCGAACAAGTGTACTGCTTTTGCACCCACGAATAATTATCCCACGCATCCTTTGTATTGTATCCTATGCTCCAGTCTAAATCAGAATCTTCTCCTTTTTGTCCGGCTTTTGCTGCATAAGTCGAAACATAGAGTTTTACCGGAAACTGATGAAACTGCTGAGAATTATCTTCTCCACGCTGATAGTAAGTTGCAGCTTTTATCTGATTTTCACCCATACCATCACCTATCATAATAA
>CALGXJ010000094.1 GCA_937936035.1 Eximiradius proteiniborus | reverse complement strand
TTGAATACAAAAATAAAATGGCAGAAGAATCTCGTGCCAAAAACGATATTTTTGCTTGATAAATTTTAAATTGACTTCATAAATCAAGGGCTTGCGAATAATGTGCAGGTGAGTTCATTATTTGTGCGTTCCCAAACCTGTCGTACAACCTTACCTGAACCTCGCACCTGCACCTTTATTCCTGCCGAATGCAATATTGTAATTGCTCGTCTCAATGGCAATCCGACTACTGATGGCATTTTCTCGTTGTTTGCTTTTCCTTGCTCAGTCTCTATCTTTATTATAGTCGAACGTAAAATCCTTCTTCCGGGCTCTGGAAAAACTTGCTTGACCATTCCTTCTTTTGCTGTCGTTGAGTAACGCAATCCAAGTTCTTGTAATATTTTTTCTGCTTCCGAAAATTCAAGTCCGTTAATATTTGGAACAAACACAGTGTCATTCGCATTATTTACAATATTTTTGACTTTTATCGAGTGGTTCTTAATAGAAAGCCATCTCATTGCAATATTTTTGAAAATTGGTGCAGCAGTTGAACCGCCGTATATGCTTGTTTTCGGCTTGTCTAAAAAGACAAGAATACAAATTTCCGGATTATTAGCAGGGAAATACCCCGCAAACGATGCGTTGTAATCCGATTTCGAGTATGTCCCATCAACAAGCTGTTGAGATGTCCCGGTTTTCCCTGCAATTTCCACTCCTTCAATTTTTGCTGCAATTCCCGTTCCTTTTTCGACTACTTCTTTTAATACATTTGTCAGAGTATGTGATGTATTTTCAGATACTACACGTCTGATTTTTTCAGGATTATTTTTCTTAATTAAATTTCCTTTCTCATCATATATTGCATTTATTACGTAGGGTCTCATCATTATTCCGCCATTTGCAATTGTTGCAAAAGCATTTGCCATTTGTAGTGGTGTTGCCAATATCCCGTATCCAAATCCAATAAATCTTTTGGTTGAAACATTCATTTGTTCAGCTCTTTGTATTTTTCCGGATACTTCGCCCGGCAAATCTATCCTTGTTGGTATACCAAAGCCAAAATCTCTTATGTATTTGTAAAATTTATAATCTGGTATCTTTGCTGCTACACTCGACAAAATAATGTTGCTCGAGTGCACCAAACCTTCTCTAAATGTAGCTATGCCAAGTGGATGCACATCCTTTATCACAAAGTTCGAAAAATGCAATTCTCCTTGAAATCCGTTGTATTTATCCTCAAGCTTTGTGATATTTTCTTCAAGTGCTGCCGCCGCTGTAACTACTTTGAATGTTGATCCGGGCTCGTAAACATCAGTGATTGAACGATTTCGCATATTTGAATTAATGTATGTAGATGGATCATTCGGGTTGAAATTTGGGTAGGTCGCCATTGCCAACACCTCTCCTGTCGATGGTTTTATTGCGACAACCGTCCCGGATTCAGCAAGCGAATTCTTTATTCCTTGCATCAATTCAAATTCAACTATCCTTTGCAAATCAATATCAAATGTGAGTTGCACTGAATATCCGTTCGTCGGTCGTATTATTGGTAAATCTGCTGATGGTCTCAACCTGCCCAACCCATCCCTAAACATAATCATATATCCGCTTCTTCCTGTAAGTATGCTATCATAGCTTAATTCTATTCCCGTAAGCCCCCGATTATCTATATCAGTGCATCCAATTATCTGTGATGCCAGGGCTCCATAGTGATACTGCCGTCTGGGTTCTTCTATTAAAATTAGTCCTCTGTCTTTGATATATAGCAACTCCTTAACTTTTTCTGGTGTAACGCCTCTTACAAGCCATAAAAACGAACCTTTTGCAGACGCAATCTTTTTGTTTAAACTTTCTGCAGATATTCCCAAATTCATTTCAATAATTTTCAAAATTTCTGTTTTTTTCTGCAATAAATTGGGGTCTACAGCTATTGAGTAACTCTTTACAGATGAAGCAAGTAAATTGCCATTCCTGTCGTATATATTGCCTCGTTGTGAGCTCAAATCTAATTTGGTTTCGTGCTGCCGCCGTGCTTTTTCTTTGTAATATGAAGCTTTTAATACTTGAAGCTGGAATAGTCGACCAATTACAATCAACAACCCTAAATTAATTAAAATCATTAATAACCAGAACTTCCAGAACTTCTTTCTTCTTGTATATGTATTTTCTTTGCTATTCTTCATTTTTCAATTTAATTTTTTGAGGCACTTTCGTTGGTTTTATCATTCCTAATTTCTCTTCTGCAATCGTTGTGATTCTCGAAACACTTTCAAGTTCAATTATTTTTGTGATTAATACTTGATTGGATGTACGTATCTCATCATACTGCTTCTCAAGATTCTGTATCTCCGACAGCAAACTATTCACTCTAAATACATTATCAATGTATGTTATTGTTATAATTGCTGCTAATACAACTATTCCAAAGGTTTTCCATCTGTTTGATTTTATTTTATTAATCAGGCTCATTTCCCTTCTCAATTTTTTTGGAAAAATTCCTGAACTCTTTCAATGTAAAATACATTAGAGCTAACACAAAAGAAAGCACAAATGACAGCAACAACATTAATTTTTTGTTTGGCGAACTTTGATAATCCGGTACATAAGCTTTATCGAGCACTTCTACTGTCGGAACATCCCGATTTTCTTGTATTGCTTCCTGATGACGCTGCGTTTCAAGATACATAATAATCTGCTCGACGATTTTTTTATCTCTATATAAATTTGCGTATTCTCTTGCAAGACTTGGTATTTTATCAAAAGGGATCGAAAAGCCGTCAGAGCCTGTCAGTCCACCACTTTGCACTGCATTATACTGCTTACGTAGCTGATTCACTATATTTTGTTGCTGTATTAAATATGGATTGTCTTTGCTTAGCTCATTTTTTGCTACGTTAAGCTCCATTTCAGCTTTTGCCAATTGCAAACCTACTTCAATTGCTTGCTTCACAAGTGCCTGTGTTTGGTCATCAATTTTTAAAACTCTGTTGGTTCGTTGAAAATCCTCAAGTATGTTGTCTATCGAATCAGATTTTCCTCTATATTTTGCTAATTCTTTCTCTATATACATCCTTGATTTTTTTGCTGCCGATGTGTTCTTCGAGCGAACAATAATATCTAATCCTTTTACTGCTTCATCTGCAAGATTCTTTGCTAATTGTTTTGTTTCTTGTTTTTCCCGAGATGATGGGAAAAAACACGTCTTTGCTGATGTTTGTAATACAATAAGTCCGGTTTTTTCTACATCAACTTTGAAATTTTCCTGCAAATACTCAATTAATTCATTGTGTGTCATTCCATTGTATTGTGAATATTTTTTTAGATGAAGCTCTTTTATCAGATGCTCAGTTATTGCTCTGCTTCTTAATATATCAGCTAATACTAATGATTGATTATTCGAACTTCCCGGAATTGAAAGCCCCGAAGGCAATCCCCCAGCAAAATTTTGCAAAATGCCTGATAAGCCTGTGTTCTCGCCTTGTTTTGGTGGCATAACCGTTGTATATGTTCTGTATGTGTGCGGCATTATTAGCGAAAAAATAAATGTAACCACACAAGCAATAGCCACAATTATACAAATTCTTTTCGAGTGTTTTTTGTATATCTCAATAAATTTGCTTATCCCAATACTTTCTATTTTTGCTTCTGTCTCTTTCATTTATTTCTTATTTATGTTTGAAAATGCGAGCACAACACCGGCAATCGTAAGAATTTGTGTTGCTATTGTAAGCCCTTTAGTAAACGCTTCCATAAACGTTAATTCTCTTTCAGGTGGCACCAATATTACATCGCCGGGTTCAATAACATAATCACGTTTCTTTGCACGAAATAACCCACCGCTGTGTTTGTTAATCATTGTTTCGCTTTCGTCTGCTCTATATCCAAATCCACCTGCCAATTCAATGTAATCCAAATAGTCTGCCCCCGGACGAAATGCTATCAAACCAGGCTTAGCTACTCGTCCTTGCACATTTACAAATTTCTTAATCGATGGAACTACTATTGAATCTCTATGCGTTAAATAAAAATTATCAGGCGAATCCGGATTCCCCATTATTTTACGAAAATCTAAAGATATTACTCCTTTCCTTTCGGTCTTTCTTGATTGAAAGTATCTAAATTCGCTCTCTGACATTTCTGATGGTAACACTCTGCTTAATCTTTCCATTTCTAAATCAGGTTTTTCCAACTCATACTGGCTTATGTATTCTACAAACTCAACTGCTGCCTCATCTGTAAAACCTCCTGCTCTCTTTATCAAATCAGTTACTCTGTCTTTTTTCTCCTCTATTGCATAGTAACCCGGGAAATTAACCTCTCCCTTGATTACAACATAATGCAATTTTCTCCATTTAGGTATGCTCCTTACAAAAATTCTATCTCCCGAATTCAAAGGAAAATCATCTTTTATTTTTTCAGTGCTTAATTTTTGATTTTTTAAGTATGATAAATCTAAAAAACTTACTTGAAAGCCTGTTTTTTTTGCGGAATAATATTCAACCGAATCAAGAAAAGCTGATTCGGTAAACCCAAGCCCGAACTTTAATAATGTTGATAAGCTATCCCCATCACGATATTCAAATAATCCACTATTGACCACATCACCATACAATCCAATTATTGTTTTTTCATTTATTTCCGGCACAATTATCTTGTCTCCTCCAAGCACATAAGGATTAGCTTCTTCATCTCCAAGGAAATAAAATTTCATTAAATCTACATTTTTTTGCTCTCCATTGCCTCTCAGTAATATGATGTTTCTCCAGGAAGATTCCCGACGCAATCCACCTGCTTTGTCTATAACCTCAGACACTCTATCTGCCGGTGTCGCTGGATAGATACCGTTCCGCACAACCAGACCGCTTACACTCACTTTAAACTGTCGTATCTTCTGCAAAGAAATATGTATTTCCGCAGGATTAAGTCGTTTTCTGATTAGTTCCTCAATTAATGAAATTGCTTGTGTTAAAGTTTTACCTTTCAAATCAATTTTGCCTATACCGGGAATTAGCAGTGCTCCCTCTGGCGATATACTTATCTCAAAATGTTTGGGTTTGGCAGAAATAATTGAAATTGCCAATTCATCGCCCTGTCCTAAAATATACTTATCCGGCTCAATCTCTTTTTCTAATAGTCCGGTTGCCGATTTAAGCGATGAAAAAGCCATTTCCTTTGCAAGTGAATCACTAAATTCGTCTTTGGGCAAACGATATATGCTATAATCAATTTGTGCCGTTGAAATAAAGTAAGCAAAGACAAAAATCAAATAGTAT
>CALGXJ010000093.1 GCA_937936035.1 Eximiradius proteiniborus | reverse complement strand
ATAAAAAAACTAACAGATATTTAATCATAACTATCCAGAATTGCAACAGGGATTAGAAAAATAATCCCTGTTTTTTTATTTATTTTTCAATCAGATAGTTGAAAAAATTCATTTGCTTAATAAGTAAAAATAAAGTATTTTTGTAATCTTTACAATGGAAAATTGTGTTTATTGTATTGATTTAATAATAAATTAAGGAGCGTAGGGAATTGGAACCCTCAGCTAAAATAACGGTATCCGCAAAAAATGAAGAAATCGCTCGCGATTGGTGGTGTGTAGATGCCACAGGAATGACTGTAGGGCGTCTTGCAAGTCAGGTAGCAGCTATTCTTCGCGGAAAGAATAAGCCCTTGTTTACTCCTCATATCGACACTGGGGACTTTGTAATTGTAATCAACGCTGATAAGGTAGTTTTCGAAGGGAAGCGTGCCGAAATGAAAGAGTATAAGCATCATACGGGCTATCCCGGTGGTCAAATCACTCGTTCATTTAAGCAGTTGATACAAACTAATCCTACATTTGTAGTAGAACACGCTGTGCGTGGGATGCTTCCGAAAAATAGACTTGGAAGAAAAATCATTAAAAAATTAAAAGTCTATGCTGGCAGCGAACATCCACATTTAGCTCAAATGCCAAAAGAGCTTAAATTAAAATATTAATTTTTATAAGTTTGGAGTTTGAATGAAAGTTTATAGCGCCACAGGTAGAAGAAAAACGTCAGTTGCACAGGTGCGTTTGGTAAGCGGAACGGGGAAAGTGTTGATCAATAAAAGAACGATTGACGACTATTTTCCTGTAGAAGTGTGGCGAATTCACGCTTTAAGTCCACTACAAGTTACAGACAACATCGGAAAGTTTGATGTGTTTGTAAATGTACGTGGTGGTGGGCTAACAGGTCAAAGCGGTGCTATTCGTCTTGGTATTGCCAGAGCGCTTGTAGAATATGACGAAAAGTTGCGCGGAAAGCTACGTGAGTATGAACTTTTGACACGCGACCCACGTATGGTGGAACGCAAGAAATATGGTCAGAAGAAAGCTCGCAAACGCTTCCAATTCTCGAAACGTTAGTATTTTTTATTTTACCATGTGCCTCGATTGGCTCCGTGTGGCTTGATAAGTTTCGGACGCCAAGATGAAAGGTGCAGATGTTTAACATTTATAATTTTGGAGTTCTAATGTCAAAACATTATGTTTCTATTGAAAACCTGCTTGAAGCAGGTGCTCATTTTGGTCATCTGACCCGCCGCTGGAATCCCAAAATGAGTAAGTTTATCTTCAATGAAAAAAATGATATTCATATCATTGACCTAAGAAAGACCCAAATTCTCATTGATTATGCACGCCAAGCAATATTTGATATTGCAAGCAAAGGGCGTGTAGTATTATTTGTTGGGACAAAGCCGCAGGCAAAACAAGTGATCCAGGATGAAGCAACACGAGCCGGAATGAATTATGTTTCTGAACGCTGGCTTGGTGGAATGCTTACAAACTTTGCTACTATACGCAAGAGTATCAAGAGACTTGCACAACTTGACAAAATGGAAGTAGATGGCACATTCGAAAAAATCACCAAGAAAGAACGCTTGCTTATTTTGCGTGAACGCGATCGTTTGCGTAAGGTGTTTGGTGGTATCGAAACAATGACCCGCCTTCCTGGTGCTTTGTTTGTTGTTGATATAAAGAAAGAACATATAGCAATTAAAGAAGCAAAGATACTTGGAATACCTGTAATTGCTATAGTAGATACAAACTGTGATCCTGATTTGGTTGATTTCCCAATTCCTGCAAACGACGATTCAGTAAAGACAATTGAGCTTATCACAAAAGTGATGGCTGATGCTGTTTTGGAAGGCACAAAAATTGCACGTATTCACGCAGCAGAACTAAATGCCGAAGCTGATCGTTTTGCAAAAGAAAATGAATTAGAAGAAGAATCTGCAGTGGTTCGTCCACGTATGCGTGAAAGAAAAGTTCTCGGTCAGGGACCAAAACGCCCAAGAATTAAGGAAAACGAAAAGTCGGAAAATTCTGCTGAAAATGTAGAAACGTCCCAATCATCAACAGAAACAAATGAGTAAAAATAAATATTTCGGGGGACGCTGAATGTCCCCCTTTTTTTGTAATTGAAATATGTTTAACTTTTTATAGATGATTAATATGGCTGAAATTACTGCTCAAATGGTTAAAACCCTTCGCGATAAGACCGGCGCTGGTATGGCAGATTGCAAAAAGGCTCTCGTAGATGCAAATGGCTCGATGGACGAAGCAATCGAGATTTTACGTAAAAAAGGTGCTGCATCCGCTGCAAAAAGAGCTGACAGAGTTGCCAGCGAAGGTATTATTGCAACACGTCTATCGGACGACCGTAAGCTTGCAGCAATTGTTGAAGTAAATTGCGAAACTGACTTTGTTGCTCGTAATGCTGAGTTTGAAAGCTACGTAAATAAAATTGCTGATGCATTGATAGCAAACGAAATTAATAACTTAGATGAGCTTATGAAAATAAACGTTGGTGAAGATACAATTGAGGGCATTCACAACGAGATATTGGCAAAATTCGGAGAAAAAATAGGTGTTAGCCGTTTCGAACGCATTAAGTCGAATGGCACTATTGCAACATATAATCACGCAGGGAACAAACTTGCTGTTGTGATAGAAGCATCTGCTCCTAATTTTAATGAAGAAGCCTACGCTTTGCTTCGAGATATAGCAATGCAAATAGCAGCGATGAATCCTCAATTTATTTCCCGCAATGATGTAGACCAACCAACTCTTGACAAAGAAAAAGAGATTTATGTGCAGCAAGCTCTAGACAGTGGAAAACCTGCAGACATAGCAGAAAGAATAGCTGTCGGGAAGCTCGAAAAATTCTATCAAGAACAGTGCCTTATTGAACAATCGTTTGTGAAAGACGCAAATAAAACTGTTGCCGATGTATTGAAAGAGATTTCGAATCTGATTGGCAATGATGTAACAATATTAAGTTTCCGTCGCTATTTATTAGGTGAAAAGAACTAATAATTTGAATATGGAAACAAAGTATAAAAGAGTATTATTAAAATTAAGTGGCGAAGCTTTGATGGGAGAACGCCAGTTTGGTATCGACCCAGATGTTCTGAAAAGCTTTGCTGAAGAAATATATGAGGTTCACCGTTTAGGTGTGCAGATAGGTATTGTTATCGGTGGTGGCAATATTTTCCGCGGTATTCAGGCTGCTGCTCACGGCATCCATAAAGTCTCGGGCGACCAGATGGGTATGCTCGCGACAGTAATTAATTCAATTGCATTTCAAAATGCATTGGAGGCTCTTGGGGTGCCAACGCGGCTTCAAACTGCGATAAAAATGGAACAAATTGCCGAACCTGTAATACGTCGCCGTGCTATCAGGCATCTTGAAAAAGGGCGTGTAGTGATATTTGGTGCAGGAACAGGCAATCCATATTTCACGACAGACACAGCGGCAGTTTTGCGTGCAATTGAAATCGAGGCTGAACTAATATTGAAGGGAACGCGGGTGGATGGTGTATTTGACTGCGACCCTGAAAAAAATTCCAATGCAGTGATGTTCGACTCACTTTCTTTTAGGGACGTAATTTCGCAGGATTTGAAAGTAATGGATCACACAGCTATTACTTTATGCCACGAGAACAATTTACCTATCAAAGTCTTCAATATTAATGTAAAAGGTAATTTCCTGAAAATTATTCAGGGTGCCGAACTTGGTACAATTATCTCCAATGAATAAGGAGCTTGTGTATGACAACGAAAGAACTTATTGATAAATCAAAAGCAGAGATGAAGCGCGCAGTTGAATTCTGCAAGAGCCAAATTTCGAAGGTTCGTTCGGGACGTGCAACTGCATCGTTGCTTGATGGTATTACATTTGAGTATTATGGTGCTCCGACACCTTTGGCTCAGGGTGCTTCGATTTCTGTTCCAGATGCAAGAACAATAATTGTTCAGCCATTTGACAGAACTGCTCTTACAAACATTGAAAAGGCAATTCGGATGGCTGATTTAGGTTTTAATCCGCAAAATGACGGAACTATTATCAGAATACCTGTTCCACCGCTAACAGAAGAACGTCGCAAAGAATTTGTGAAAATGTGCAAAAAGTTTGCTGAAGATGGGCGTATTGCAGTTCGCAATGTGCGCCGTGATAGTAACGAATCTCTAAAAAAGATGGAAAAGAATAAAGAGTGTTCAGAAGATGAACGCAAGAGAGCAGAAGACGAAATTCAGAAAATCACCGATCATTCTATAAAGGAAATTGATGATTTCCTTGCTAACAAAGAAAAAGAACTAATGGATAATTAGTATTTGCGAGTTTTAAACAAAAAGCCGTCTCTTTGCGAGGCGGCTTTTTTTGTTTTAGCACCTCAATAATTCATCGCTTAAGATTACTGATAATCAGTAACAAAAAAAGAAGGCTGCCTATGAGGCAACCTTCTTTTCTTTTGTATGAAAGCATATGCGTTATGGCATAATCACTATACGTTGGTCAATGTATTCTGAACCGTTGTAAACCCGTAAGTTGTATACTCCTGCTGGCAGAACTCCTGCTGCATTC
>CALGXJ010000092.1 GCA_937936035.1 Eximiradius proteiniborus | reverse complement strand
AAAAATATATTTCGATAATGGAATTTCGCAGGTTGGGCTGAACGCATATTTTGTTGGCGGGGAAAAATCAATTCCTCAGATTATTGATAGCACCGATAAATACCAAAAGTATCCTAGCATAAATAACATTATATTAAGTTTTGATTTCAACACACAATTTGATGGAGGGATAATTCTATCAGGAAATTTGTTTTATAATAATCGCTACTCGAAAAGAAGTATTTTTGACGATAGTGCATATAACAGTCAGAGAATGCCAAATTCGAGAGATGAGATATACTACGGATATAATTACGGGAGTATTATTGCAATTAAAACGAATTTATTCGGTGTGGTCCCAACAAATATTTTTTCGATTTCGTATATAAGAGATATTTTTAATAATAGGACGAAGAAATATTTTATTAAGGACAGGTTTGAATCAGAAAATTTACAAATTAGTTTTCGGCAACCGTTTCATTTTGGCAAAGCTTCGTTTTATCCGACTGCAAGATATATAGTGCAGAAGCCACTTTATTCGAATATCGGGTTTTATCAGCAGACTTTGAAAGGAGTAGATTACAGAGTAGATATAAATTACAGATATTCAGATGAATTTTTGATGTTTGCGGGGGCTTCGGGCGAGAATAGTATAATTGCGAATGAAGTGATTTTCAACAGCAAATCGATTGACTTTGAGAAAGAGCTATTTGCAAATGTTGGTTTTAGAATCAGAACGCCTGATTACGAATTGACTACAAGAGCATTTTATTCTATTCTAAAAAATATTATTGAATTTGATGAGGCTACAAGAAGCTTTTATAACAATCGGAGTTCGCTTTTAAGCAAAGGAGTGGATGCGAATTTAAAGATATTTTCAGATTTTGGATATATTCTGATTAATTATACATATAACGATTTGAATAAATTAGTGAATTTCGCAACTAAGCCGAAGCATATCGGAGAGCTGAAAATTTATAACACTTATGAAATTGGTTTGCGGTGGATGCTCGAAGTAGAATATTACTCGAATGAATATAACTTGACTGAAAACGTCAATAATTTAGGTGTCAAGAACTTATTTATAATGAATTTTCGTATGGGATACAGAATTATCAAAGAGAATGAAGTATTTGCAGCTGCATATAATTTTCTGAATTCGAAGTATTATGTTTCGCAGACTTTGCCGGGAACAGGATTTAGTTTTTTTGTGGGCTTGCACATATATCTGTAAGTTTTATAAAATTTTGCCCCGACAATATCGTTATATAACACAAAATTATATTTATATTAATTGAGAAAAGATGAAAGTAATTGCATTTAATGCGAGCCCGAATAAAGAAGCGGGAACAACGGCACTAATACTTAATCCATTTCTGAAAGGAATGGCGGAAGAAGGTGCAGAAATTGAACTTAAATATATATATGATCTGAAAATTGAACCGTGCCGTGAATGCACAAAAAATATAGATTTCGAACCGGATTTGGATTGCAAAATAGACGACGACCTGAAGGAGCTCTATCCGATGATGAATGATGCCGATTTGTGGATTTTTGCCTCGCCGAACTATCTTAATAGCGTTACTTCTGGTTTGAAAAATCTTTTCGATAGGTTGGAACCTTTGTTTGTGCCGCCACACATTTACGAAAACAATTCTTGCCACGATAAAATAAGGAGTACGCTAAAAAAACGAACAACACCGGGGAAAGTGCTTCTTATTTCCACTTGTGGGCTGTGGGGAATAGAAAATTTCGATGCAATAATAGAGCAGACACGGGCTGTGGCTGATATGCTCGGCAGAGAATATCTGCCTCCTATTTTGAGGCCACACTCAGGAGTGCTCACAACTCTTACAAATCTTGGCAAGCCCGCAAATGATATCTATGATGCTGCAGAGAAAGCAGGACGACAGTTGATGAAGCAAGGATTTGTGGATGAAGATTTGCTTCGGTATATTTCGAGAGAGTTGGTGCCGAAGGACTCTTTTTTGCACGAATTATCTTTGCTTGTTAGATAAAAATTTGCAAAAAATTAAAAAAATCATTAATTTTGTAGTCTAATGCTCTGCGCCGGTAGCTCAGCTGGATAGAGCATCAGCCTTCTAAGCTGAGGGTCACTGGTTCGAATCCAGTCCGGCGTGCAAAAAAAGGGACAAAGTCCCTTTTTTTATTTCCTAACTTTATATTGACTATTTCTGAATAGTTGTATATTATTTTTTTAAGCAATCAATCCGAGTATTCATGATAAACTGAATCAAATAGATACTGTTTTAATAATTTATCAATAAAAAAAAGAGGCTGCCCATTTTGTGGACAGCCTCTTGTCGTGTGTAAGTATTAGTTTATTGAGCGTACCAATTAGTTCCGTCGGAAACAAGAGTAATCATTTTACCGTTAGCAACCGTATTACCTAGAATAGTATAACTACTTCCAGTTGCGTTTATAATATAGAGGATCTGACCAGCTTTACCTACCGGTAGAGTGACACTGCCTGCTCCTGAACCTCCTGTTAGTTTAATAACAGAAGCATAGCCATAGTTAGTTAGATCAAAATTATTGGAAGGATCTGGCGTTGGATCTTCTGTATAAGATAATACGACACGACCTTGGAGAACCTCAATAGCTGTTGCTGTTGGTGAAGTATCATCATTTAGCACAAGCATTGTAGGATTAGTACCAGAATTATTCTGAGCAACAACTGCACGCCCCGAAGAAGCACTAAAGTTAGCAGCATCGTCGTTGTTGACGCTCTGTGAGTTATCGATAATCATCAAATAACCATCGGGATTTGGAAGAGTTGAGCTATTGGTAATATGAATTTTAGCATTAGGAAATTCACCTGAAGGTATATTAGCATACAACTGTGAACGTTCATTACTAATATCAATATTACCTGCAACTTCTATAGCTGTTGCTGTTGGTGAAGTATCATCATTTACCACAAGCATTGTAGGATTAGAACCAGAATTATTCTGAGCAACAACTGCACGCCCCGAAGAAGCACTAAAGTTAGCAGCATCGTCGTTGTTGGCGGTCTGTGAGTTATCGATAATCATCAAATAACCATCGGGATTTGGAAGAGTTGAGTTATTGGTAATTTGAATTTTAGCATTAGGAACTTCACCTAAAGGTATATTAGCATACAACTGTGTAGATTGACCATCAAAATCAATTCTACCTTTAACTCTCATTGCTATTGGAACGCCAGATCCAGTAAAATTGTTCTGGACGACGAGAGAAGGATTAGTACCAGAATTATTGGAAATAGTAACAGCATTGCCGGTAGCGGTAGTAAATGAAGCACCTTTTGCAGTTCCGCTGTTGCTTGTCACGCTTAGCATAAAATCGTTGTATGAAGAATTTGTATTGGTTAAGCTAACAAATGGAGTAGTAAGAGAACTAGAGGAAACAACTAATCTACTATAATCACCAAGGTTAATATCACCATTGGAAACTTCTACTGAACCATTAACTTCAACAGCAGGATTTGAACCAGTTGAAGTAACAGAAAGAGCCGGACTTGTGTTATCGTTCTGAATTTGAACATTAACGTTGGTTGTAGAAGAACCGACAGTAACATCAGCGGCAAAAGTGGAAGCAGCATTTACGATGAGGGCATCAGTTGCAACATCGCCGATAATAACATTGTTTTCGAATGTCCAGTTTGTATTAATAGTAGTAGGAATTGTGTCCTTTGCAGCAGTCCAAACCGGATCTGTTTCTGCTGCCGGGATATCGCTGAGGAGAGCGATTGTGCCACTGTTATTTGGGAGTGTGTAGGTTCTTGTTGTGCTAGATGAGATGCCACTTAATTCAAATTTTGCTTGTTTTGTATTGTCGCTATTATCTTGTAGTGTGAATTTATCGTCTGTTGTTGCTATTGTTAATGCATTATCAACATATGCATCGCCAATAACTGCGCCATTCCAAGTACCTGCTGTGATTATGCCTAATGTTGTGATATTTGTTGAACCTGACCAAGTTGACAATGCTACGTCTTCTACATTTCCTAATCCTACGTCTGATTTTGTTGGTGTTGAATATGCAAACGCACCGTTTCCATAGTTATACAGCCATCCTGCTGCATTTGCCAAGTTAGCTATCGAGGTTAAGTTTGTGTCAAATGGCTGTGCATCTGTAATTCCATAGC
>CALGXJ010000091.1 GCA_937936035.1 Eximiradius proteiniborus | reverse complement strand
AAAATATGAACGCTTCGACAGGGTCCTCGAATTCTTTTTTAAAGCTTGTATTATAGCATGTGTCATTCAATAATTTTACATTACGCTTTGTTTTTGGATCTTTATGCGGTAAATCGCATTGTCGACACTGTGGGAAACGCGACAAAGCATCTGCGTTAATATGACACTCTCCTTTACGATACTCAATATCAAAGGTGTAATTTTCAAGTTCGGCTATCCATGAGCAATACTGAGAAGTATTTGGCTTTTTCCAATTAAGTAACCAAGTCAATGCCTTATGATCTGTACGAATTAAAAATTTCGCTCCCATCAGATAATGTTGAAAATGTTTTACATACTTGTAAACTGCAAGAAGCTCTTTCCTAGTGACGCAGTATTGTAATTCATGTTTTGATAGAGCGTGTGATGCGTACGCAATCACCTTTTCTTCACCATTCTGCAGCTGCGATAACACTGCTCCAACGGTTTCATGAGAAGCGTCTGTATCCAATATATACATTCCTTGTTTCCTTGGAAATGCCAAAACTGGTGCCTCCGACAATTTCTGCTTTAACGTGTTAAACGCATTTGTATGAATTTCTCCCCAAGTTTTAAGATTACCTTTCGATTCTCGCAACAGTACCTCCAATGGTCTCACTATTTTAGAGAAACCGTCAATGAATTTTCGGTAATATCCAGCTAAACCTATTATAGTATGCAACTCCTTCGATGTTTTAGGTTCTGGCCATTTCTTAATAATTTCAATTTTCTTAGGGTCAGTCCGTAATCCACTGCTGTCTACTACATGTCCCAAATAAGTAGTTTCCTCCTTCATAAAAGAACACTTCGACGGAGAAAGTTTCACCCCCGCCTCCGCTAAACAGTGTAATACACTGCACAATCGTGAATTATGTTCTTCAATGTTTTTCCCAAAAACTAAAATATCATCCAAATATATGACACAATGTTTCCAATTTTGCTCTCTCAAAATTGCAGCCATCACTCGCTGGAAGCTTTGTGGAGCTCCGCATAACCCAAAAGGCATTCGTTTAAATGCATATTGCCCTGTTCTAGTTGTAAACGCAGTTTTTGAAACATCGTTTGGACTCATCTCAATTTGATGATACCCCATTGATAAATCCAGAGACGAAAAATATCTGGCTCCTTCAAGACAGTCAAATAATTGCTTAGAATCGGGTATATAATACACTTGCCGCTCTGTAATTGCGTTTAATCGTCTGTAGTCAACACACATCCGAATATTTCCATTCTTTTTCGGTACCACTACAATAGGAAAATTCCATGGAGAAGAAGTTTTAATAATTATATCTTTCTTTTCTAAATCTTGAATTAATTCGTCGACCTTGTCTTCTATGTGCATCGGAATACGCCTTGGATTAATTGCAACTGGTTTATTATCTCCTATTTCAATTTCATGCTTTGCATTTCTTATAAGTCCAACATCTGTTGATGATCGGCTAAAAATGCATTTAAAGCGCTTTAAAATCTTCTCTAACCCAACCAAATGACTACGGCTAATTTTACTTGTGTGCAAATCTAATATTTCTTTCACTACCTCGTCACTTTCTTTTTTCTCAAAATTGTCCAGCATGTTTACATGTTTCAAACCCCGAAGAGCCTTAATTCGACCCAATTTCGTTCCTTTGTATAAAATAGTATGCATTCGTACTGGATTAATTACACGTATCATAATTTTGTTATTTCTCAGATTGTTTCCCGCATACAGTGCATCTGCCGCTAAAATATTTCTTTTGGATAATCGATCACGATATGATACAAATAACAAATCACCATCCGTATCAATAGCTCTTGTCAATATTCCTCTAATCATAAATTCTCCGCTCTTTGTAAAGACTACATCCTCATCAACTACAACTTCCGACAACACTTTATCAATAACATCTGTTGGAGTCGTCTTTACTTCATTCGCTAAATTGCGACTCTTTAATTTAGCGGCACCTCGTTTCCCACTCGCCGCACAGTTGTTGCCGGCGAAACATGTGATTCAAATGGAATAATGATATCATCCAGAATGATACTATCTTTTTGAAAATCAAACTGAATTCCTAACTTTTTCATTGTCCGAAGTCCTAATATTGCTTGACAATTTCGCAATCCATCCACTACCAAAAACTTCACTAGAGTTGTAATTCCTCCCAACGAAAAATGCAAGCTCACCTCTCCAATGCAATTCAAAGTTGAATTATTAGCACAAGTAATCCGGTTACTCGTTTCCTGTACCTGACATCCGTGTTTCTCACTCAGCCTGTCAAAGACCTCCTTAGCGAGTAGGTTGCATGTGGCTCCGGAATCCATCAATGTATTAACTTGGTCACCATTCAGTCTGCACTTTACGACGGGTTTGTTGTAAAATCTTATATTTGCTTTGCTGGTTGATGATTGCTCTTCCATTTTATGCATTTTTGGCTTTGGTCCTTTTCCCTCGATAAAAGCAACCTGCTTATCGAGAAGGGTTGGCATGCGCACTGACGCCTTCTTTATGATTTTGGAGGATTTGGGTTTTGTATCATTTGTTGTCTCCGTTAAGTAAATTTCTTCCGCTTGTTCTGTGATGTCATTACATTCATCCGTCAAGCATTCATATTTGTTTGAAACTGCCAGCGTGGGGTATTCCTCAAACTGCGCATCAGCCTCAAGGGAAGAATGAACACTTCCTTCTTCAATTTTATCATTTGACTCCGCTTGCAAAAAATTGATTTGACGATTTTGTCGACAAAACCTGCTTATGTGACCATTTCGTCCACAATTGTAACAGCGTTTTGGTAACCGGCATGTATTTGCAAAATGTCCAGGCTGGTTACAGTTATGACATTTCAAAGCGGGCTTACTAGCTGACCCAGTGGTTCTTGTAACCACCCGTCCTGTCATCCTCGTTGGTCTCCGAAATTGCATATTATTTGCTGTATTCGTATATCCATTGGGTCGTGTTGCAGATGTTATTCCATCAATCTTTCTTTTCAAATTCGCAACTTCTCTCGAAAGTTCAGCTATTTTTCGCTGACAATCATTCGAACATGTGATTTCATGGACAGAGTCAAACACTTCATCCACCAGTTCCTTTTCCTCTTTCTTGATATTTTTCACTGCTTCCTCAAGAGTCTTTGGTTGAATCAACCTCAATGCTGTGGATAATGCTCTGTTTCGTAATCCGTTTGAGAAACATTCCAACATGTATTTCTCTCTTTCCGCTTCCGATAAATTGTATATCAAATCAAACGCTTTCACTCTAATATCCCTTGCGAATTCTTCAACTGTTTGATGCCTCGCTTGTGTTGTTTTTAACAACTGTAGAAAGGGGGTAATGGGGGCAACCTTCCGCTTAAAAATTTTGCTCACTGTTTCTTTGATGAATTGATAGTCATTTTGTTTTGTCTGAAAATCACTCATCATTTTCAATTCTTTTTGTAAATCCTCTTTTAAAGATTCAATTAGGACATAAACTTTGTCCATATCCTTTGTAATATTGGTTACTCGGAAGAATTCTTCAATTTTCTTCAAGTGAACTTGTATATCATCTTCTCGCGTGAATGTTGGTGGCGGTTTTATCAATTCTTTTCGAAATAATTGATGACATAAATGTTTAAGTGCATCCTCGTCGCCAGATGAAATAGTTGGCCCATTAGTTTGTGTCAGAACCTCGTCCATTGTGAACACTTTATTTTATTTGCAGTAACAAGCGCGCAACAGACGGAATCTTCACTCACTGACAGCAAGCAGTCACTCTCAACTTAAGATTCAAATTACAATTATGAATATCATAGAACAGCGAACATATGAATATCATAGAACAGCGAACAGAAATCAATGAATATCAAATCATACCATAATCAAATACATCACACTTTCCCCCCTCACAAAAAAACGTAACATATACTGTACAATCATGAATGAGTTCAAAATACAAAAAAGTCAGTTGAATCCAAATCGACACGGTACAGTCCTCACTCTTGAAGGATAACGTCTTTCCACGAATCCGTCTCCACGAATATGACCAGCACTACTCATGTCAATGCGACCTCTGGGTGTCGAAGTTATCGACTCAATCGACGTATCCGTACCCTCGTCCTCGTCCACGCTAGCCCTGGTTTCTCCGACATATTTCTTTAAATATATACCGTTTCTTTCAATTGTCTCACCTTCCTTGTTTTTCATTCGAAACGCATTTCTGCCGATCGTTTTTATAATCCTGTATGGTCCCTTAAACAAAACATTACCAGTCTTTGATTTTATTATTCTCACCCACACCAATTCTCCCTCTCTGAATAATTTGTTCGTGTTTTCCAATGTCGAATCACACAACGTATCATTTATTCTTTTGTTTATATCATTATGGTGTTTCATCAAATAATCAACATAATCTACCACGGACCCATTTCTTGTTCTATACTTTTCTTCTTCACAGTACACATTTCGTCCAAAAATGATTTCATTAGGGGAAAACCCTAATGAGGCGTTACGTTTGTTCCTCAGCCCGAATTCAACTATTGGTATCGCTTGATTCCACTCTAACCCTCTCTCCGATGACACGATTGCAAGCATAGGTTTGACTGTCCGAAACAATCTCTCCACAACTCCGTCGCCTTGAGGATAATAAGGCGTTGTTTTTGTTTTCTTGATACCAAATTTATTGCACAATTTCATAAACAATTCACTGTTTAAATTACTCCCTCTATCCGAATGAAAACTCCTGGGGACACCAAACAAACTAATCCATCTAGTGTAAATGGCTTCCGTTATGGCTTGTGAATCAGTTGTTTTCATTGGTATCAAAACTGGAAACTTCGAATAATGATCTATTAATGCCAGCAAATACTTATATCCTCCTCGAGTCATTTTTAGTGGTCCTGCAATATCAATCGCTACCTTTTCGAATGGGTAAGTTGCTTGAAGTTTACCTTGATCTCCTGGCCTCAATCTTTGTTTATGTTTATATCTTTGACACAATGCACACTTAGCAACCACAGTTGCAATATCAAAATCCATTCCGTACCAGTAATACATATCTTTAAGTATTATTTTGAGTCCTTGTATCCCGAGATGTGCAAATTTAGAATGAATCTCTTTTATTATACGCATTCGATCACATTTTTTAGGTATTGACAACACAGAGCTATCTTTGTTGATAACAAGCTCGTCACCATTCTGAAGCTGAAGATTTTCCCGATATCTGACTAACATAGACGTTTCTCTGCCTGGTGGTAATTGATCAATCTTACTTTCTATGTTGTATTTTCCTTTTAGGTAAAATATGAACGCTTC
>CALGXJ010000090.1 GCA_937936035.1 Eximiradius proteiniborus | reverse complement strand
CTATTTGTTAGTTTATCAATCACTTTGATAATTGCTTGTATTTTAATAACAATTATTGAAGGCGTTGAATATGGCATTGATTTTGCCGGTGGTACAGAAGTTGCCATAGCTGTCTCAAAACCTTTGCCAACAGATCAAATACGTTCCGTTGTAACAAAGTCTGGACTTACTGGTGTAGAAATAAAATCTTTTGGTGAGGAAAACCAGTTTTTAATTAGAACAATTGAATCCACGAATGCACCTGAACTTATAAGTAATTCTCTTACCCAAGCATTTCCTAACGAAAAAATAACAATTATGAAAGTTGATAAAATCGGTCCAAAAATTGGAAGCGAACTAAGATCTCAAGCTTTTTGGGCTGTTTTACTTGCTGTTATTGTAATGTTAATATACCTTGCATTCCGATTTGAGTTCATTTTTGGATTAGGTGCAATTGTCGCTCTTGTTCACGACGTAATTCTAACATTTACAATCGCTGTTACCCTAAACAATTTAGGGATTTTCAACTTGGAAGTAAATTTGTCTATTCTTGCTGCTATGCTTACTGTTGTAGGTTATTCAGTAAACGACACAGTGATTATCTTTGACCGTATTCGTGAAAACAAAGAGCGCCACAAAGGTATGAACTTCATTAAATTGGCTAACCTTAGTATTAATGAGACATTAAGCCGCACTGTTAATACTGTTTCAACTACTTTGCTCGCGCTATTATCATTGTTCATCTTTGGTGGTCCTGTTCTTCAGGGATTTGCATTGATAATGATTATCGGTATTATTCTTGGAACATATTCTTCTGTATATATAGCAAGTGCTTTTGTTATTTGGTACTTGGAGAAAATAAAGAAAATTGATCTCGAAAGTGGTTTTCGTGAAGTTATTGGAGCAAAATCTGAATAAAACTCTTTCTTTAGAATTAGTATATTTTAATAAAGGCTGTCAAATTTTTTTTGACAGCCTTTTTAATTATAAAAGTAAATAAGTATTAATTCCATCATCTAATCATCTATTAGTATTTAATCGTTAACGAATAAATTCATAAAATGAGCTCACTTAATGACCACTATTATCTCTCTATATTATTATAGACATTAACTTAATAGAATTGAAATAATAATCTTGGGAATTAAAATGAAGTTATGGTTTTAAGCGGAGAGGGCGAGATTCGAACTCGCGGTAGAGAGTTTATCCCTACGACGGTTTAGCAAACCGTTGCCTTAAGCCACTCGGCCACCTCTCCTAAAAGAACGTAAATAAAATACAAAATTAATATATTATCTTATAATAAACAAATATTTTTTATATTATCGTATATTTTATTCTTATTTTATTCTTATTTTTGTAATATAGTTAAAAATAAATAAGGAAGAAAAATGGCAGATGATAAAAAAATAATTTTCTCAATGATTGGTGTTAGCAAAATTTATCCACCAAATAAACAAGTTCTAAAAGACATTTATCTTTCGTTTTTTTACGGAGCAAAAATTGGTATCATTGGTCTAAATGGTTCAGGAAAATCATCTTTGCTTAAGATAATTGCAGGTGAAGACCAAAACTATGACGGACAGGTGGTTTTCTCTCCTGGATATTCTATTGGATATTTGCCTCAAGAACCAATCTTTGACAACAATTCAACAGTTAAAGACATTGTGATGGAAGGAGTGCAAGAAGTCGCTGATTTACTTAAAGAGTACGAACAGGTTAACGCAAAATTTGCCGAAGAGCTTTCAGAGAAAGAAATGGATAAATTAATTCAAAGACAAGGCGAACTTGCAGATTTGCTCGACAAGCACGATGCTTGGGAATTAGACAATAAACTTGAACGCGCAATGGATGCATTACGTTGTCCTCCACCTGATGCTGTTATTGGTAATCTTTCCGGTGGTGAACGCCGTAGAGTTGCTCTTTGTCGGCTATTACTTAAACAACCGGATATTCTTCTTTTGGACGAACCTACAAACCATCTTGATGCTGAAAGTATATTTTGGTTAGAACAACATTTACAACAATACAAGGGAACCGTTATTGCAGTTACCCACGATAGATATTTTCTTGATAATGTTGCCGGATGGATCCTTGAATTAGACCGCGGAGAAGGTATTCCCTGGAAAGGAAACTATTCGTCGTGGCTCGACCAAAAAGCAAAGCGATTAGAACTTGAAGGAAAAGCAGAAGCAAAACGCCGCAAAACTCTCGAAAACGAACTTGAATGGGTTCGTATGTCTCCAAAAGCTCGGCACGCAAAATCAAAGGCTCGCTTAGCTGCTTACGAAAAATTATTAAATGAAGATATTAAAGAAAAAGAGGAAAAATTAGAACTTTATATTCCGAATGGTCCTCGTCTTGGTTCAAAAGTTATTGAGTCTAAAAATGTATCCAAAAGCTATGGCGACAAATTGCTTTTCGATAATTTGACTTTCGATTTGCCACCAGCAGGAATTGTTGGCGTTATCGGACCAAATGGTGCTGGAAAAACTACTTTATTTAGATTAATAATGGGAATTGAGCAGCCGGACACTGGCAAAATTACTATTGGCGATACTGTGAAAATTGCATATGTAGACCAACAGCATACTGAAGTTAATCCTGAAAAAACTGTTTGGGAAGTTGTGTCAAACGGATTCGATGAAGTCGTACTCGGAGGGAGGAAAATTAATACCCGGGCATATCTTGCAAGATTTAATTTTTCAGGCTCCGACCAACAAAAGAAGTGCGTTATTCTTTCTGGTGGTGAGCGTAATCGTCTTCACTTAGCTATGACTCTGACAAAAGAAGCAAATGTATTGTTACTTGACGAACCTACAAACGATATTGATGTTAATACCCTAAGAGCATTAGAAGATGCATTAGACAATTTTGCCGGATGTGCTGTAATTATTACACACGATAGATGGTTTCTAGATAGAATTGCAACTCATATTCTTGCATTTGAGGGCGATTCACAAGTTTATTTCTTTGAAGGCACTTATTCTGAATATGTTGAGAACAGGAAGAAGCGTATTGGCGACATTACACCGCATAGAATTAAATATAAGAAGTTAATCAAGTAGTTTATCTAAGTTAATAATAAAAAGCAGTCCCCGAAAAAGGACTGCTTTTTACTAATACTTATTAGGAGAAATTATTCCTTAACTCTTTCTAAATATTCACCAGTACGGGTATCTACTTTAATCAAATCACCTTCATTTACAAATAGTGGCACACTAACCTGTGCCCCTGTTTCAACAGTCGCCGGCTTTAATACATTTGTAGCAGTATCACCTTTCAAACCTGGTTCAGTATGAGTAACTCTTAAATTTACAGTAGGTGGAAGTTCAACGCTAAGAACAGTTGTGTCTTCAAATGCAATTTGGACTTGTTGGTTTTCTTTTAAGTAGTTGATAGCATCACCTAAAATATCTGCTCCAACAGCAACTTGTTCGTAAGTTTCATTATTCATAAAGATTAAGTGATCGCCTTCGCTATAGAGGTACTGATAATCGTGCTTTTCAACTCGCACAAAATCAATGCTTTCACCCGAGCGAAAGCGATTTTCGAGTAATTTACCTGTTCGTAAATTACGCATTTTAACTTGATAGAAAGCACGAAGATTGCCAGGTGTTCTATGTTCAGATTCAAGAACCAAACAGTTTTCGCCGTTAAACTTGATAACTGCACCTGGACGGAGGTCACTTGTTGTTCCCATAAATTTCCTTTGTTTCCAAAATATTCACAAAAAAGAGGTGTCGGCCGGATTCGAACCGGCGTTCGCGGTTTTGCAGACCGCTGCCTGACCACTTGGCTACGACACCTTAATAGACTACAAAATTATATATTTTTTTTCATATAACAAAATAAAATCAATTATTTTTTGCACCTTCTATTATCCAGGTTCTCATTCCTTTTTTATGATTCTCTGTAATGTTTCCACGGTAAAATAAAGTAAAATGTGGCAGTTTATTTTCAATAATTTGGATTAATCTGCTTTTATCAGGTTCTCCAATAATTATCATCCCTGGAGATGAAAATAAAGTGCCATATGAAGTAAGAATAATTCCACCAGCTGCACTTTCATCACTATGACAACCAGCATACGAACAATTTAATTTTAAAAACGGATATACGTGGAATTGAAAACTAACGTTTTCTTCGGGAAAAATAATATTCTTGGAATTTGTACCAATTGTTTCAGTACAAGCATATATTATTAATAAAGAAAAAACAGATATTATTATTTTCAAGAATTTCACTAATAGCTTTCCTCCAAATTTGGGAAACTAGAATTTTTTACGTCATTACAATAATTAGCGACAGCATCTTTAATAATATTTAGCAAGTTTGCATACCTACGAACAAACCGTGGTGAGAAATCAACTGTTAATCCCAACATATCTGTATATACAAGTATTTGTCCATCGCAATATGGACCAGCTCCTATTCCAATAGTTGGAATGTTCAAAGTATCAGTAATATTTTTTGCAAGTTCAGCAGGGATTTTTTCCAATACTATTGCAAAGCATCCTGCTTTTTCCAACAGTAATGCATCGTTGTAAATCTTTTCAGCTTCATCAGGATCTGTTCCACGAGCGCGATAAGAACCAAACTTATGTATGCTTTGAGGCATAAGCCCAAGGTGTCCCATAACTGGAATACCAGCATCAGTCATACGGGAAACTGCTTCTGTAACGTTCTTTCCACCTTCAAGCTTTACAGCAGCACAACCAGTTTCTTTGAGAATTCTACCAGCATTGCGAAATGCTTCGTCGGCGGTCACTTGATAGCTCATAAACGGCATATCTGCAACGACTAATGCCCTTGATGCTCCTTTGACAACGGCTTTTGTATGATAAATTGTATCTTCTAAAGTAACAGGTATCGTAGTATCGTGGCCTTGAACAATATTGCCTAATGAATCGCCGACAAGAATCACATCGATGCCACAATCATCGAAAATTTCAGCAATTAAAGCATCATATGCAGTAAGGCAAGCAATTTTTCTACCAGTGCGTTTCATTTCTTGTAAACGCAAAGTAGTAACCTTTTTTGCTTCTAAATCTTTTGTTGTATATCCCATTTTATCGCCACATTTTGAAAATAAGTAATTTATGCTTTTTTCGTGAAAAATCAATCGAGAAATTATTTAACATTTCCGCCAATGTATTCCATCAGATATTTGTTTTCTGTTTTAGTTTCGTTCAAAGCAGCCTTGACAACATCACCAATGGAGATAAGTCCGACTAGTCTTTTCTGTTGCAAAACGGGCAAATGTCTAATTTTATTTTGTGTGAACACTTTTTCTACATATTCAATTTCATCATCTGGTTCGACAAATATCACCTGACGGGTCATCACTTCATTTACTAATTTATCAAGTGTTGCTGCTTTGCTTTTAGCAAATTCTCGAATAATATCTCTTTCAGATATAATCCCACAAATTTTACCATCTTCGGAAATTACTAATAAAACACCAATATTGTTATTTGCAAGATACTCTATTGCGATACTGATTGGCATATTATCACCAATTGTGAATACTTGCGGTCCTTTGTTTGCAAGAATATCTTTGACTTTCATCTTGTGCTCCCAAATTTATAAAGACAATATTCAAGTATTTATCGTCTATATAATTAATTTATTTTAGGTAAATCAAATTTTGGATTTGAAAGCAATAATACAATTAATTTCTTATAAATAAAACATAAAAATTTGATTAAGAATGTTTAATTTAGATATATAAAGAAATTTTATAGGTGAAAAAATGAGTGAAAAAATAGATAAGTTATTGAAACTAAAAAAAGAACGAAATGCTATAATATTAGCTCATTTTTATCAAGATGATATTATTCAAGAAATTGCTGATTTTAAAGGTGATTCGCTTGCTTTGGCTCAAGCAGCAAAAGAAGTAACTAACGATGTTATCGTAT
>CALGXJ010000089.1 GCA_937936035.1 Eximiradius proteiniborus | reverse complement strand
TATCAGAATTAATAAGAGCAAAATTAAAATTAAGCGAGAAGTAGCGTGTCCAGTCCGAGATAAATCCGAGATTTTTACGAAATTCGAGTTCGGCACCATAATTAGTAGCAAGCCCGTTAGCATTAGCAAATGTTCGTTTATAATTGCTTGAAGTTCCAATAACAGATTCTTCGATAGCATTTTTGAATGATTTATAGAAGAGGGAGACAGAAATCACTTCGCCGGGATTTGGGAACATTTCCCAACGTATATCGAAATTTCTGATAAGTGAGCGTTTCAAGTTAGGATTGCCAGCCACGTCGCCCTGGAAGTAGAAGTCGTAGAAAATAAACGGAGCATACTCACGCAAAGATGGGCGAGTAAGGGTTTGACTTGCCGAGAGTCGCAAATTCATTGTATTAGTGAGCTGATATATTAAATTGAAAGAAGGAAGAATATCTACGTAACTTTCATCAACAAAAGTTGAGTCGGTGTTGTTGGAAGCAATCGGATATAAACTCATAAGTTTTTGATTGCTACTTTCGATGCGGGCACCGGTGATAACTCTTAATTTATTGCCAGCAATTTCGAATGGGATATCTACCATTAGGTAGCCAGCGAGCAAGTTTTCATTTGCTTTGTATGAATCAGTTGGCTTAGTTTCTTCACCGATACCAAGACGAGATGGCTGAAAATTATCAGGATTTAAGAAAATCTCCTCGGGTTCGAGCAGAAAATCGGAATTGTAGAAATCCTCGTCGCCCCAATTTGGAACAATATAATTAAAATCTTCATCATAGTAGTACTTCATCATCAAAGTACCTTTGTTAATCACGAGCGAGCGGACATTGAAATCACGCTTTTTGTTTTCGAAGAGCAATCCAGTTTTTACTTTTAGCGAGCTAACAGGCAATGAGAAATTCAAAGCACCGGAGAGAGCATCTTCATTAAGATACGAGAAGAATCTACCTGCTTGATAGCCATTACCATTCAGGTCGTATATGTCAATATGCCATGGATCATTTTCTTGAGCTTTAGAATAGCGTACACGTTTAAAATCTGGTTCGTCACGCTTAGAATTGGAATATCCAAATTTCCAGTCTAAAAACGAATTATTAAGGAAAGAAAAATTATGTTCGCCAGTTAATTGAGTGGCGAATAAAGTCTTTTGAACGAATTGGAAACCATATTGACGAGTGATAACCTGATCTTTTCGACCAAGCATAATTGTAGTTTCATCATCGGATGAATTATTATAGGTGTTTTTTATCGAAAAAGTGTTGTTTTCGTCTACTTTCAAAGCGAGGTTGAACATACCGCCTAAATTTGTAGAAAAAGTGGAGACTGTACCACGGTTAAAATTATATACTTTACCACTACTTTCGAGAGTAGCGCGGAAAATTTCATCGTAAGAGTACGAATTGCCATAAAGGGCATTAGCGATAATACCAATTTCAGAATTACCTATACGATATATATCAGAGTAAGACATATTGATAGAGCCATTGAGAGGTGCTTTGATGGTATCGCGTTTCCAAGATTTATGGTTTAAAGAACGGCTGATTTCAATCCATTCGTTTTGAGCTTGTTTTAGAACATTTTCATCGTCAGAACGAAGCCGGGTAAAGAGGTTTCTCATATCCTGAGGTGATTTAGGGAAATTTTTCGGAAGTTCTCTTGTTCCATCGTCGAAACCGAGCCAATCTCTTTTACCACCGTTGTAAGTAATAAATTTTCTATTGAAAGTAAGGTTATCGGTCATTGAAGTGCCGAAGCTAACTTTAAAACTACGTGAAGATGGAAAATCGACTGTGTTAAGCTGAACCAAACCACCTGCAAAGTTTCCGGGTAAATCAGGAGTGAAGGATTTAGCAACATTTGCATTTTGGAGGAAATCAGCAGGGAACATATCGAACGAAAATGCTTTTTTGTCGGGTTCGGTAGTTGCCAAAGCAGTTCCATTAAGAGTAGTATTATTATAACGTTCGCTTACACCACGAACATAGACAAACTTATCGCCAACGAGAGTAACGCCTGAGACACGTCTTAAAGATTGACCGGCATCACCATCAGGTGTTCTTTTGATTTCTTCAATACTAATACCATCACTTACCTGAGATGAGTTTTTACGTTGAGCAAGAATAGCGGCTTCGTTGTTCAACTCGCGACGAGCTTCAATGACGACTTCGTCGGTTTTCTTAATAGCTGAGGAAAGAACAATATTGAGAATATAATTTTGATTTTCTTTAAGCTCGATATTTTCGATAGTTTTTGTATTATATCCAATGTAGCTAACTTGAATAGAATAGACTCCAGCTGGCAGGTTTAAAATTCTGTATTCACCTTTAGTATCTGTGTAGGCTCCAATTTTTTTCCCAACGATTAGAACCGAGGCACGACGGAGCACTTCTCCGCTTTCTTCGTCAATAACTTTACCTGAAATAGAAGCTTTAGACTGAGCCAAAAGAGAAAACGAAAGACAAACTATCATCAACAGTGAAAACAACAATATTTTTTTAATAAAATAATACATAATTTAATACTCCTCCGGTTGTGTTTTTTTTATAAATACCTTTTTTCAGATAGGCAAAATTGCCTTTTTAAAATGAAGTCATAATAAATGGAAAGTTAATAATGAGTAAACTTGCAGCAAATATGTAAGTGTTTGAAATATAATCTGTTTCAGAAAAAAAAGTTAATTTTATGTTAATAATGCAAAAAGAATAATTTGTAGTAAAATTTTAGTATTTTTGTAGTATTATGAATAATAACATAGTTAATGATGAAGAGTTCGATAAATATCTCAGAAAGTTTTGGCAGTGGTTCAATCAGGAAAGTATTTAAATTAGCAATAATTTTTGCCGCTGGATTATTTATTTTCAGGTTGGCTCAGTTGCAATTGCTTCAAGGAAGCAAATATTTAGACGTTAGCCAAACGCAAGCAATTAAGCAGATTAGAATTGCCCCATTCAGAGGAAATATGTTCGACAGAAATGGATTATTGATTGTGCATAATGAGCCTTCATTTTCAATTACTATCACGCCATACGAGTTCGATAGAGATCTTATCCCCCATTTGTCGAAACTAATCGGAATTAGCAAGGATGAAATTATTAGCACACTTGAAAAAAATAAAAACTACTCACCTTTTGAGCCAGTAAAAATAATGAAGGATGCACCTTTCGAGGTAGTAAGCAAAATTGAAGAAAACAGCGACGAGCTGCCGGGAGTGGAAGTAATAATTGAACCAAAACGTCTTTATGAATTTGAAGGAAATATGGCTCACCTACTTGGATATACACGAGAAGTTACACGCGGACAATTGGAAAAGCACAGATACTTGCGTCCGGGAGATATTATCGGACAATCCGGCATTGAACAAACATACGACCCATTTTTGAGAGGGCGGCAAGGAATACAATTTGTTGCAGTGAACAAGTTCGGACAGAGAGTAGCAAGTTTTGATAATGGGAAACAAGATATTCCGCCAAACAACGGATTTGATTTATATACTACATTAGATATAAAATTACAAGAGCTTGCAGAGAAATTATTAGAAGGCAAGCGAGGCGCAGTAGTTGCTCTCGATCCTCAGAATGGAGAAATATTAGCTCTTGCAAGCAAACCTGATTACGACCCGAGAGCTTTCAGCGGGCGTGTTCCTGCCGATTTATACAAACAGCTCTCAGAAGATCCCTGGAGCCCACTATTGCATAGAGCTATACAATCGCAATATCCACCCGGTTCGACATGGAAAATGCTTGTAGCCATTGCAGCACTGAACGAAGGAATAGTCAATGAAAATACAACTATATATTGTCCCGGCAGTTTTACTTTTGGCAACAGGTCGTATAAATGCCACGGAGCACATGGGGCAGTGAATGTTCGCAGTGCAATAAAAGCCTCTTGCAATGTGTATTTCTATCAGTTAGGTCTGAAAATTGGAATGGAAAATTTAGAAAAGTACGGGAAAATGTTCGGATTTGGGCAAAAAACATTTATTGACTTGCCGAATGAAAAGTCGGGACGACTACCAACTGTAGAGTGGTTAGAAAAAGTATATGGAAAAGGCG
>CALGXJ010000088.1 GCA_937936035.1 Eximiradius proteiniborus | reverse complement strand
CTTTCGAAATACGAATAATCATTTTCATAGATAAAAGAGTATTTCTCTGCTCTATGCATAAGAGCAGAAATAATTTTCTCTGCTCGCTTTAATTTTTTTTGCAATTCAGCATTAGGATTGGAGATTTCACTATTTTGATTTTGATGCATCGATTGCCTAATCCTCTGACGGAATATCTACATAAAATGTCGTTCCTTCATTCAATTTACTCTCAACCGCAATTTTGCCACCCATCTTTTCAATAAAATCGCGGCAAATAAGAATGCCCAAACCAGTCCCTTTTTCTTTTTCTGTCCCGAGTGTCGATTGAACCTTTTCAAGCGAAAACAGTTGCGAAATTTTATCTTCACTCATCCCGACACCAGTATCAGAAACAGATAGGCGAACAAACGGCTTACCGTCGATTGAAACTTTCGCAGCATTAAGTGTTACTTTCCCGCCCTTGTGAGTGAATTTGATTGCATTAGAAACCAGATTCCTTACAATCGTAGCCATCATATTGTTGTCGAATAGTGCATATGTGGAAACAGGCACGTTATTTTCAATAGTAATGTTTTTCAATTCTGCCTGTTGATTTAGCGTTAAAATCGTTCCAGCAACAATAGAAGCCAGATCTTCATTTGTGATATTCATCTGAACTCTTCCCATTTGCGAGCGCGACCATTCGAGCAAATCTTCAAGAAATTTATATGTTTGCTGCGCATTATTATTCAACGAACGGAGCATATCTGCAAACTCGTCCTTGCTAAATTCATCTAAGTGATGGTTAATAATCTCTGTCATTGTAAGTATTCCGGCAAACGGGCTCTTGAGATCGTGAGATACAATAGAAAAGAATTTATCCTTCATTTTATTTAATTTTTTCAATTCTTCATTGCTTTTCCGCAAAAAAGTTTCATTTTGAATAAGTTGTAAATACAATTTATTTAAATGCTGAGATTGGGCTTCTAAATCTTTGTATGCTTTGGTAATTTGCTCGTTTTTTTGAATTAGCTCAGTATTTTTCTCTTTTATTAAATCTTTTGAGTTTTTCAGCTCGAGATGTGTCTTGATTCTCGCCATCACTTCAAGGGCATTGAAAGGCTTAGTAACGTAATCTACTCCGCCAATTTCGAAAGCTTTAAGAATATCTTCGGTTTCAGTTTTTGCTGTAAGAAAAATTATTGGTATTTCACGGGTTAAATCATCATTTTTCAATATTTCGCAGACTTCGAAACCAGACATATCGGGCATCATAATATCGAGTAGTATTAAATCGGGCGATTTACCTCGAGCTGTTTCAATTGCTTTCGGTCCGTTATCCGCTATTAACAAATTATAATGCTCACGCAAAAGTGTTCCTATTAAACGGATATTTTGAGGCTGGTCGTCTACAACAAGAATTGTGTTTTTTCTTGATGTTTCCGGTGTGTTTCCCATATGCTCACCGATTTAGTTTATTTTATTATTTATTTCACTGAATACTTTCGATAGCTTTTCAATTTCGAAGTTATCAAAATAATTATTTAGAATGCTAACCAGCTTAATTAATTTTTCACAATTATTTACTTCCGCAAATTCACTTAATCTTTTAATAAACTCCTCTGCTTCCTGCAAATCTGTATATTTAACCAAATTTTCAACTTGATTAGAAAATAATATAGAAAATTGTTTGAAAATATCCGAATTAATTGAATTTAATAATTCATAAATATCGCTTTCAGCAATTTTCTCTTCTTGTACCTCTTCTTTTTCGCTTGCAGAGAAATCAAGATGCCTTACAAGTTCAGAAATTATCTCATTGCGACTAGCCGGCTTCCGGAGAAATCCATTGAAAAGCGACGTAATTCTTTCTTCATCTTCTTTCATAGACGAGGCTGTGAAGGCAATAATCGGTAAGTTTTTGAGCCCAAGCTCATCACGAACAACCTTGAGTGTCTGGTATCCGCTCATTTCCGGCATTCGTAGATCCATCATAATAAGATTTGGCTGTGTTGTGCGGAGCAATTCAATTGCTCTCCGCCCGCTGTTTGCCTCCAAAATGATGATATTTGTATCTTCAAGATACGCCCGGACAATATCTATATTTTGCTGAATATCGTCTACTACCAGCAGCTTTGCTCCTTTGAAGTCTATTGTTTTATTCGACCAATCTATCTGCTCTGTTGCTTTTTTTATCTCGTCCAGTCGCTGAACGTTATAGAGCCGTACAGTGAAAGAAGAACCTTTTCCAAGTTCGCTTTCGACTGTGATTTCTCCGCCCATCATCTTAACCAATCGGTTCGATATTGCAAGCCCGAGCCCAGTTCCTCCATAGTGCTTTACGCTAACAGTACTTGCCTGACGGAATGATTCAAAAATTAATTCTTTGTCTTCGGGTGCAATACCAATTCCTGTATCTTTAACATCAATTTTCAAATTGTAATGCTGATTGTCCACTTTATTGTGCGAAAGTGAGATGAACACGCCACCTTCTTTTGTGAATTTGATAGCATTCCCGACTAAATTTATCAGCACCTGACGAATTCTAACTTCATCAAGAAATAGATTGTCTGGGGGATTTTCCTGTATATCGAGTTCAAACTTTAATTTTCTTTGGTTTGCCTGTTCGAAGAAAATCTGGTAAATATCATTTAACGTTTCTGCAATATTTACCGGCTCAGGTTGAAGCTCTATGCGCCCGGCTTCAATTTTAGATAAGTCGAGGATGTCGTTGATTAATGCAAGTAGAGTTCGACCACTTTTCTGAATTGTTTCAAGGTATCCTCTGAAAGGTTGTTCGCGTATTGATTTAATCATAATATCGGAAAATCCCAGAATAGCATTCATAGGCGTTCGTATTTCGTGGCTCATATTTGCCAAAAATTCAGACTTTGCCCGGTTTGCCTGATCCGCTATTTGCTTTTGTTTTATGAT
>CALGXJ010000087.1 GCA_937936035.1 Eximiradius proteiniborus | reverse complement strand
AGTAATAATTTTTTTCATTTTTTACCTCAACAGTTTTATCTTTAATTTACAAAATAATATTCTATATCTTATTTAAGTTTATTAACTACTAGCATTTTTTTCAATTATACATACAAAAATCCTATTATTGAAAAATCGGATTTCTATTGTAGAAATTTATAGTTTGACATTTTTATTCATACAATTAACACTATAAGTCCACTTTAAGATACAAAATAGATATTAGGAAATTTTTTCTTGTATTTT
The DNA here is from genome assembly GCA_937936035.1 of Eximiradius proteiniborus. Lineage (GTDB taxonomy): Bacteria > Bacteroidota > Ignavibacteria > Kapaibacteriales > UBA2268 > JAKIZO01. Next base: position 2,365 of record CALGXJ010000087.1, on the reverse strand, counting down.
AATTAATAATGTGTTAATTTTGTATTCCAAAAACATAGCGGGGTGGAGTAATGGTATCTCGTCGGGCTCATAACCCGAAGGTTTCAGGTTCAAGTCCTGACCCCGCCACTACTCAAAGGGGCTTTTTGTAGCCCCTTTTTAGTTTGTATAATCTCTTTCTGGTCGAATATGCCTGTTGTTCGTTCAATTTCCGGACTTCGAGCTACAACTGATGATGGCTCCCTGAATGCACAATTGATAAGTTCTTATGTAAAAGCATTTGCAAAATTACTTGATTTCGGTAGGATAGTTGTTGGTAGAGATGGTCGCCAAGGTAGTGAAGAAATTGAAAAATTAGTGATTTCTGAATTATCTAATATCGGTTGTGAAGTTGTTTCGCTTGGAATCGTCCCAACTCCCACAGTTCAGATCTATTCTGAATTACCTGAATTTTCCGGCGGTATTGCAATTACTGCATCTCACAACCCACAAAATTGGAACGGTTTGAAGTTTATTAATTCTAACGGTGTTTTTCTTGATGAACAAGAAAACCATCAATTATGGAAAATTGTTGATTGTAACGAAATTGTTCACAGTCGTTTTTCTGGAAAAATTATAACTGAAGATAATGCAATTGATTTTGCTATCAACAAAATTCTTGATATTGATATTGTAAAATCTAAAATTCAAGAAATTAGAAAGAAAGAATTCAAAATAGCCATTGATGCAGTGAATGCAAGTGGTTCAATTGCTGTTCCAAAATTATTGGAAAAGTTCAACTGCGAAACTCTCGAACTATTTTGCGATGGTTCAGGTATTTTCCCGCACGAACCCGAGCCACTTCCGAAAAACTTAACTCAGCTTGCTGAATTCGTTAAAATAAACAAATGTGATTTGGGAGTTGCTGTTGATCCGGATGCAGATAGACTTGTCCTTGTCGATAATCAAGGTAACTGTATTAATGAGGAATTGACTATTGCTCTTGCAATTGATGCTGTCCTAAGAAATTCTAATAATGAAAATAATTCTGTCGTCGTTAACCTTTCTTCTTCAAGTGTTAGTCAATGGATTTGTAATCAATACGGTGCAAACCTTTACCATTCACCAGTTGGCGAAATTAATGTTGTAAAAAAAATGAAAGAGACCTCTTCAATAATCGGTGGAGAGGGAAGTGGCGGAGTGATATTTCCTCATTGTCATTACGGGAGAGATTCACTTGTCGGTTTAGCTTTGGTTTTAATTGAAATTACTGACAAAAAAAAGAGTATTTCGGAAATCGTTTCTTCTTTCCCAAAACTTTTTATGAAAAAAGAAAAGTTTATTTTTGAAGGTGATTTTTCATTATTAGTAAAGAAATTTAAGCAAGTATTTAGCCAAGGTGTATTCGACGAACAAGATGGTTTACGCATAGATTTCCCAAACAGCAGTTGGCTCCAAATTAGAAAATCCAATACCGAACCAATAATTCGTATTATTGCTGAGTCGATAAGCGAAAATCAAACAAATGAACTAATTGAAGCTGCAAAGCAAATACTATAATTGTTACTTTGCGGCTAAGTTGGTTTTGGGTATTGTTACAAGTGCGTTATCGATTAATCTTGTTGTCCCAAGATAGCAAGCTATCAATAATACTACAAGATCGCCTGCAAGAAATACATCAGGTTCGTCCAAATTCTCAGCTAATGCAGAACAAGCATAATCTATTTTGATCTCCGGGATACTTCGCAACCTTTTGTGCATTATAGCATTTATTACTTTTCTTTCGCGACAACCGCCTTCAATCGCTTTAATCCCATCTTCGAGTGCATTGAACAACACATTTGCTTTTGCTCTTAGCTCTGGAGTTAGATATGTGTTTCTCGAACTCATAGCAAGCCCATCTACCTCGCGAACAGTAGGAGCAATTACAATCTTAATGTCGAAATTCAAATCTTGTACCAATTGCTTAATGACAAGCGTTTGCTGGTAATCTTTCTGTCCAAAAACTGCCACATCTGGTTTGACAGCATTAAACAACTTTGCAACTACTAATGCCACGCCATCAAAATGTCCAGGTCGACGTTCTCCTTCGAATTTGCTTGTTATATTGTGTATTTCAACCGAAGTAGAAAATCCAATCGGATACATTTCTAAAATATCAGGAGCAAAAATCAAATCGCACCCTGCATTTTCAGCAAGCTTATAATCTCTGTCGAAGTCCCTAGGATATTTTTCAAAATCTTCATTCGGTCCGAATTGTTTTGGATTTACAAATAATGTCATTACAACATAATCACTAATTTCTTTAGCTTTTCTGATTAAATTTAAATGTCCTTCGTGCAAATATCCCATCGTAGGAACGCAACCTATTACAGCTCCTTTACTCGATAAATTTTTCGATAAATTT
>CALGXJ010000086.1 GCA_937936035.1 Eximiradius proteiniborus | reverse complement strand
CATGGGAATAATTTCCCCAGTGGAATTTGCTGAAAATGCTTCACCGGTGGTATGGGTGAAAAAGCCAAACAATTCTTTGCGGATGTGTGCAGACTATAAGACACATATGAATTCACAAATCATAAGCGATTCATATCCTATTCCAACAGTTGAAAAGATATTCTCAAAATTCAAGAATGCTAACACATTTGCAAAAGTAGATCTAAAATCTGCATACTGGCAAATTGAAATGGATGAAGAGGCAAAAGAATGGTCTGTCATAAATACTTCACGAGGATTATTCAAAGTTAACCGCATGCAAATGGGAATGAAAAATTCATCGGCAATTTTTCAAAGGACGATGGAATCCATACTAAAAGATCTCAAAGGTGTCATAATTTACCAAGATGATATTGTTGTATGCGCAGAGAACAAGGACTCTCTCAAAAAACGGCTTGATGCGGTAAAAACGCGCTTAAAAGAGAAAAATGTTACATTGAATGAAATGAAATGTGTCGAATTTACAGACAAGCTTGACTTTCTTGGATTCTCTATATCATCCTCTGGAATACAACCAGATAATAAGTTGGTGCAACGGATAATGGATATTGAAAAGCCCAAAAACGCAAATGAAGTCCAAAAATTTTGTGGTTTAGTCAATTTTTTCGGACGGTTTATTCCAAATTTTTCAAGGATTATATCACCTCTGACAGAACTAATGAGAAATGGCCGCAATTTTTCATGGAATGACAACTGCGACAATGCATTCAGGAATCTCAAGAAACTCATCTCGAATGAGCCAGTTTTAAAACCTTTTGATATGAACAAAAAGACTATTTTATCCACGGATGCGTCAAAAGAAGCTATTGGTGCTGTCCTCACACAAAATGGTCATCCTGTACTCTTCATTTCCCGAACACTATCTCAAGCAGAAAGAAATTACTCTAACATTGAACGCGAAGCTCTAGCAGTCGTGTGGTCAGTTATCAGACTGAAACATTTCTTATTAGGACACCAATTTGAAATCAAAACAGACCATAAGCCACTTCAATACTTGTTTGATGCAAGTAAAGCGATTCCAGATGGAACATCTGCTCGTATTAGCAAATGGGCAATTGATTTAATGCCTTATGACTACACAATACGTTATACAAAGGGATCCGATATGAAGCATGCTGATGCGCTTTCAAGACTGAAATTCAAAAATTACTCAGAGTTGAATAATGTGGAAGAAACTGTGTCTCACTCGGTGCATTCAGTTCAATTCGAAAAATGTGTTTTAGATGAGGAACGTGTAAGGAATGTCATCACCATGAACTCTCTGTACAATGGCATAAAGACTCGCATTATTACTGGAAATTGGAAGAAACCTACACAAGCTGAGAAACCATTTGCAAGAGTTGCAAATTCATTATCCATCGAAGCGGAGTTAATTTACAAAAATGATCGCCTGTTTATTCCAACATGTTTCCGACAAGAAGTGTTTGATATGTGTCATACGGGACATTCTGGAATTCGTTCGACAGTACAACGTATTAAGTTATGTTGCTGGTGGCCTGCAATGAGCAGTGACATAGAACGAATGGTTCAGAGATGCCCAAAGTGTAATGAGTTACGGCCCAAACAGGATAAGTCTGTACACCATTGGCCTGAAGCTAGGCCTTTCATGAGGTTGCATATGGATTGGGCGTACATCAAAAGACAAAAATGCAATGTGTTAATTATCGTCGATGCGGGATCTGGTTGGATCGAGGCATTTCCAGCACAAGACAGAACAGTTGAAACAGTGATAAGATGTTTACGAACTGTGTTTACGCGTTTTGGTGTGCCTGAGTCATTAGTTAGTGACAATGCAAAAGAATTTACAAGTGAAAATCTGAACATGTGGTTGAAAGGTCTCGGTATTCGGAAAATAGAGTCGCCAATCTATTTTCCGAAGTCAAACGGATACGCGGAAAGAGCAGTTCAGACGGTAAAAAGAGCATTATTAGCCTATGATGAAAACAAAACACATACAAGCTTTGTCGCCTTCCTTCAAAGAGTCTTGTTGCACCATCGCATATCGAGTAATTCAAGAGGACGATCTCCAGCAGAAATTGTTTTCGGACGAAAATTAAGAATGCCAATAGTTGGACGATTTGAGCAAGGAGATGAGCTATGGTTTCAGACAGCAGATCAAAAAGCGTCTGCAACCTATCTAATGTCGAAAGGAGGCAATACATCATGGATTTTGCAAAATGGACAACTTACATTGGCAAGTAATAACCAACTCAGTCCATTCATCCAACTTGTCGAAAATGAGGATGACGAACAGCAAGGTAATACGAGACAGATTCAAAACGAGCTCAGAAGATCTCAACGAAACAGGAGGATGCCTGACTACTATGGTATGGGGCTCAACCAGTGATGACTGTTGACATGTACGCATTTATGAAGGGGAGATGTGTGGTGATATCTACTTCTATGTTCTATTAGGCTGTCTATTGTGCGAGTTGTTGATATTTGAATTTGAATATTGTCTTCGCTTTAGAATATCACAAATATAAATCTTAATTAAGAAAGCGGTCGTGTCAAAATTCGAAGCGTTTTTGGT
>CALGXJ010000085.1 GCA_937936035.1 Eximiradius proteiniborus | reverse complement strand
TCATATTTGCCAAAAATTCAGACTTTGCCCGGTTTGCCTGATCCGCTATTTGCTTTTGTTTTATGATTTCAAGTTCGAAATTATTTCGTGCTATTGCTCCTGCTATAATTTCAGCTGCAAGCCTGAATAATGAAACCGTGTCGAAATCCCAGTTTTTCTCTTCTTGCAACGTATCAAACACTATGAAGCCAATTAATTGATTCCCGTAATACATTGGAACGCTGAGTAAAGAAACAATGCCAATTTCAAGAAGAGTTGCTTTTTCTTCGAATTCATTGGAGAGTTTATTAACGTTTTGTATCTGAACAAAATCATTGTTCTTGAAAATTTCAATCCATCGCTGAAATGTTTTATATCGTATGGAACTGATTTTTTCAATCCCCTTCGACACATTTTCATTTATCCAGCTATATGTATTTTCAATATGTTGGCTTGATTCGTGAACCGAAAAGATATACACTCTATCAGCTTCAGAGAAACGTCCTAATATTTCAAGTGAAAATACAATACCATTATGCAAATTCTCTGTTGTTGATTGGATTAATACAGAAGACAGCTCATTTATTATTGTGTTTAATCTATACATTCTTTCTAATTTCTTTTCGGATAGCTTGTTCTCTGTAATATCTCGAACTAATGCCATTAATAAATTATTACCAAACGCACTTATTCGCACTTCATAGTATTTATATTTATCTCTGTAATTTATATCGAACTCGTAGCGTTGAAGCTCTCCTGTATATAGTGCTTTTTCGATATAATAGAAAAAATTTTTAGCGATATCTTCTGGAAGTGCTTCATTTAATTTCTTCCCAAGAAAGAATCTTGGTGGAATAAGCAATTGTTCAGGATTTGATGTATGATAATCAATAAATCTACCATCTCGCGTCAAAATAAACACAAGGTCTGGAGATGAATCGAGGAGCGCACGATTTCGTGCTTCGCTTTCTCGTAAAGCTTCGTTTGCCAGCTTGCTTTCAGTTATATCCAGCCCCAAACCAAGCACACCAATAATTTTCCCCTCTTCGTCAGTCATTCGAGACTTTACAATTTGAAGGTAATGCCTTGTCCCATCGTTAAATGTTACTTTTTCGACAAATTCGATAGGCAATTGCGATTGAATTGCTTGCCTGTCAGTTTCTCGCAACCGTTTTACTTCGTCTTCTGTAAAGGATAATTCTCCGCCCTGTCTTGTGCTTAATCGCATAAGCATATTTTCAAAAATCGTATTGCTTTCGGTATCGTTCAGCCAGATAAATATAGGTGCATTATCTAATATTGATTCGATTAATTTCTTTTGACGATTTAAGTTGATTTCTGCTATTTTTTTCTCTGTGATATCACGGTTCGAAATTCTTCGTCCTAAATAATTACCTTGTCCGTCGAATATTGGTCTGTTAATATGCTGAATATATCTTATTTTCCCGTCCTTGCATTTTATTCGAAACTCGAGATCAAGTGTTCTATTCTCTGCACCAACATTAGCTGTTTCTGAAAAGTAATCATAATCATCAGGATGGACGATATTATATATTAAATCTGGATTTGTAATGAATTCGTCGGGTAAATATCCGGTAATACGTTCGCAAGATGGGGAAATATACACATATTTGTTTTCCGGGTCTATCCAGTATTCCCAGTCGTAGGTGTAATCGGCAAGTGTTCTAAATTTTCGTTCGCTGCTAAGTAGCTTTAATTCGGCTTCTCTTTGATAAGTGATGTCTGATGCAATTCCGTCTAACCTACATTTGTCTAGCATTTCGTCTTTTGTCATCCGGAACCGGTTTCTTATCCAACATATTTTACCGCTTGGCAAAAACACCCTATATATTGTTTCTTGCAGTTCACCATCCTTCGAAAGTTCAATTTTTCGTTCAAAATCACCTCTATCTTCGGGATGAATAATATCCAACCAAAGCTGAGGATATTTCCTGAAATCTTCCGCCGGAAACTCAAATATTTTTTCTATACTTTGGTTTGTGAATATTAAATTTAGCTCTGGATATGATGCCGACCAAACTATATCATCAAGTGAATTTATTACTGCGTAAAGTCTTTTTTCATTTTCTTTTAGGCTCTTTTCATATGATTTTTTTCCCTCTGCAAAATGAGTTAGTTCGGAATATATCGATTGAAATTCTAAGTTTTTCTTCTCTAATATTTCGTTCAGTAATGCATTAACTTCGAACAGACCAAAATCATTTTCATCTATTGACTGGCTTCTCTCAATTCTTGCAATCAAGGCTTCCTGTATTTTTTTTGCTTTGCTTAGTTCCCCTTCGAGAGCCCTAATTCTTAAAATAAGTTCATCAATATTGTTGTTGCCACTCATAAGTTCATTGGAAATCAGATGTTTTTCGCAATAGGAAGCGTGAAGAAAAATGTTGTTCCTTCATTTTCCTTACTGTTAAAATACATCTTTCCACCATGTTTTTCAACAAATTCTTTGCATAATATTAGTCCAAGTCCCGAACCCGTTTCCTGTTCTGTTCCTTTTGTTGAAACTTGCGAATCTAACCTAAATATTTTATCTTGTATCTCGTTAGGGATACCTACTCCATTGTCTTCGACTGCAATTTCAGCAAAGTCTCCTTCCACTTGATTAATAAATATTTTAATTCTACCACCACGGTGAGTAAATTTTATACCGTTCGTTACGAGATTCCGGATTACTCCTGTTATCATATTCCTGTCGCAATAAACTGCAAAATCATCAGGCACATCAATAGATAGATTTATTTCTTTATTATTGGCAAGTTCTCTTAAAGTATATAGAGAATTATTGACGATTTCCTTTAATGTAATTGTTTCAGGATTATATGGTATTTTCCCAAGCTGTAAGCGGGACCATTGCAATAAATCATCAAGTAGTTTATATACTGAATTCGCTGATTTGTATATAGCTTGCGACATTTTTCTAAGTTCTCGCAACGACAAATCTTCCATATCTTTTGCCATCATATCTGTTAGCCCCAAAAATCCACTGAAAGGTCCTCGTAAATCGTGAGAAATAATTGAGAAAAACTTATCTTTTGCAGATATGGTTCCCTGAAGTCGTTTTTGAGTTTCTTCAAGTTCTTTTATTAATTTATCTTTTTCCTGCAAAGTCTGTTCTATCTTTTGGTTCGAAAGTCTTAATGCGTCTAACAATGCTCGTTGCTCTTCTTCGGCTCGCTTTTTATTGTCGACATCTTCAATAAAACATAAAATTTCATCATCATTTAATAATACAGCAGAAATTTTTGCCCAGAATATCTTTTCATTAGCATCTTGCATTATCACTTCTATTTTTTGATTTTCTCCATTTAGATGTGCAATTGTATCAATTAGCAGATCTTGCCTCTGGAAAATATAATAAAGAATATTTCTATCGAGTAGATTTTCTTCCGATGTTTTGAGTAGTTCCTGAAATGCCCGGTTGCATCCACGTATTTTGCCATCTCTCCCAATAGAAACAATCCCCATAGGTGCAGACTGGATATAAGTTCTGAATGTTTTGTAGCTTTGTTCAAGTAATTTCTCGCTTATTTTCTTTTCTGTTATATCAAGCAAGTTTAATAATACATATTGACTACTACCGGATTGTATAAATGAGGTTGTAGCCAGAAATGTGTATTCTCGCAGGAACCCATTTACCATCAATTTGGCTTCGTGTTCTATTCCGGTAAGGCTTTGCTTAGTTTCAAACGTTTTTTGAATTGCTTTATTCAGATGGCATTCGGCGCAATTTGGTCCGAATCCACATCCAAGCTCAGAATCATTCTCGTGTATACAACCAAAACAACCACAAGCCCGCTTGTTGATTAGTTCTTCAAGCGGTATTCCCAAAAAGTCAGTCGTTGTTTTGTTGGCGTAGACAATTCTCGAGCTTCTATCAAGCAAACTTATCAGAACAGGTGAACTATCATAAATTGCTTGTAATTCAGAATTTATTTTGTTAAGCTCTTTTATTAACTCTCGCTCATATGAAATATCACGCTTTATTGCAACATAATTAATGATCTCCCCTCGATCATTTTTAACCGGTGTTATTGTTAAAAATTCTACATATTTGGAGCCATCTTTTCGCCTGTTGATAATTTCACCTTTCCAGGTTTTGCCGTTTGCTATGGTTCTCCACATTGTTTTGTAAAATTCTTTATTCTGCTCGCCGGAATTAACGAGCTCTCTCGGATTTTTTCCTATTGCTTCTTCTAAAGAATATTGTGTTAGCTCGGTAAATGCTGGGTTTGCATATTGTATATTGCCTCGAACGTCCGTAATTACAACACTCTCAGAAGTCGCACTGATAGCAGAACTAAGAAGCAGTAGTTTCTCTTCTTGAAGGCGTTTTTCTTTATCAATATCTATATGAGCAGCAATAATTTTTGTCGGGCTGCCTTCTTTGTCCCATTCAGTTATTTTACCGTTGCATTTCAACCATTTCCAATTTCCATCTTTTGTCTTCATCCTATATTCGTGACTAAACTTAACTATTTTTTTAGATATTAATTCCTGAATAGACCTTGATACTTTTTCTCTGTCATCTATGTGAATATGTTCAATCATATTTTCTATACTGTTTTCAAATTCATCGGGCGTATATCCCAGCATTTGATAGAACTTATTATTAAAATTGATGTTCCGGTTTACAATATCAAATTCCAGAATACTGTTTTCGATAATATCTGTGATTGTTTCCAGTTTTGTTAGATGATTTTTACGTATTGTAATATCTCTTGCAACACCGACAAAACCCATTAAAATATTGTCCTTAATCACAGGTCGAGAAGATACTTCAAACCAAATTATTCTGCCTTCTTTATTAGAAAATGGGACTTCAAAAATTGCATCTTCGATAATTCCCTTTTCGTAGAAAGCATTGCGTCTATTTATTAAAAAATTGAACGGTTCACTTCCTTCGGAAATGTTCAATAATTCAAATACGGATTTTTCAATTGCTTCTTTGCAAGGCAAACCAGAAAGCCTCTCAAATGCCGATGAAAGATATTTTACAATGAAATTTTCATCAACTTCCCAAAGCACATCCAAAATATTATCCATATATAAATCAAATCTTTTCTTTTCAGATAAAATAGTTTCTGATTGGGATTTTTGAGTTGTAATATCTCGATTGTCGGCAATTCTGCCAATATACTTATCATTTTCGTAGATTGGCTTGCATATATGCGAAATTGTTTTAATCTGCCCGCTTTTTGTAACAATTCTGAATTCTAACTCAAAAGTGTCTGGATTTTCAGAATATGCTGTTTTGATGTGTTCAGTAAATTTTTCTTTATCTTCATCATAAACGATACTAATTAAAAAATTCTCATTTGCGGATATCTCATCTAAGGTATATTCAGTAAGCTGCTCGATTGATTTAGAATAAAAAATTACTTTTCCTTCTTTGTTTATCCAATATATCCAATCAGCAATGTTGTCGGCTATTATTTTTAATGAGTTTTCTTTCATAGTTTTTTGTAATGGTTTTTCAATTATTGACTTTGTTGTTAGTATTATATTGCATTTAAATTAACCATTACTAATCATTAAATCATTAAGAAAAAATACTGAATTTCTATTATGGTAAAAATAAATTGCTTGCAATTGATTTCCTTTTCAAAAGTAAATTTACAATATTTACCTATAATTGCTTGATTTTTCGAAATATTAATATTAATTTAAATAGTTTATTTGCAATTTAGTAGGAAGCACAATGAATAAACCAAACAAAATCCAAACAAATAAAATAGATTATTTTGCTCCGCAATATTATATAAATCGTGAACTCAGCTTGATTGAATTTAACCGCAAAGTGCTGCTCGAAGCCTCTGGCAACCAGCACCCACTGCTGGAAAGACTTAAATTTGTGTGCATTTTTAGTTCGAATATGGACGAATTTTTTATGATTCGCGTTGCAGGACTCAAAAGCCAGATTGCCGAAGGTGTAATAGAATACTCTTACGACGGCAAAACTCCCCGCGAACAGCTAACAGAAATTCGTAACGCTCTGCTACCGCTATACCAGATGCAGGAACAACTGCTAAACGAAGAAATTTTTCCAGAACTGCGTAAATACGGTGTTGTTTTTCATCGTTTTGACGAACTTGATGAAAAAGATAAATCTTATTTAGAAAAATACTTCCGCGAAAATATTATGCCTGTGCTTACTCCGCTTACTCTCGGTCCGGCTAATCCTTTCCCGCGACTGATTAATCGTAGCCTTAATATTGCTTTTGCTTTTCAGGATAATTTAGCTGATGATGAGGATCGTCGTATTGGATTCCTGCAAATTCCTTCTGTTGTGCCAAGATTTATTCCACTCAACGGGAAACGAAAGCACAACTATATTTTGGTTGAGCAGGTTATTCGAGCTTTTGCCGAGCAACTCTATCCGGGAATGACTATACTTTCGTCTAACACTTTTCGTGTTACCCGCGATGCCGATATAGAAATTGCAGAAGACGAAGCCGAAGATTTGCTCTCCGAAATCGCAGAGCAAGTAAAACAACGACGCTGGGGAGGAGCAGCCGTTCGCCTTGAAGTTAATTCCAATATGCCCGATTTTGTTGCAAACATTCTTATGAAATCACTTGATCTGGAACCAACAGACGTTTATACTCTTAATCGTCCTCTTAATCTACCCGATTTTATGGAACTGCTCAAACTCGAACTTAAAGATATTAAAGATAAGCCTTTCTCTACGCGGGATCTGCCGCAATTTAAGCAGGATGGTCCAGGTGTTTTCGAAGCTATTCGCCAATCTGATTTGCTTGTGCATCATCCCTACGATTCATTTACAAATAGCACTTTGCGTTTCTTAAATCAAGCTGCCGACGACCCAGACGTCCTCGCCATCAAGATTACTCTCTATCGAACTGGGCGATACTCCGCTATAGTCGAGGCTCTCAAGCGCGCAGCAGAAAATGGGAAATACGTAACTGCTTTTGTCGAACTTAAAGCTCGTTTCGACGAGGAATCCAACATTATCTGGGCAAAGGAACTTGAAAATGTAGGTGTACACGTTGTATATGGCGTCCCGGGACTAAAAACCCACTGCAAAATTGCTCTGATTGTTCGCCGTGAAGGCGGAAAATTAAAAAAATACCTCCATCTCTCCACCGGTAACTACAACCAAGTTACTGCTCGCATCTATACAGACATTGCTATGTTTACCTCTAACGATGAATTTGGCGACGATGCTATTGATTTGTTTAATTACCTTACCGGTTATTCTCACTACGACAACTGGAAACATTTTTCTGTTGCTCCGATTAATCTACATAAAAAATTGATTTCTCTGATTCGTCGCGAAGCCGAACTACATACGCCTGAAAATCCCGGGCTTATTATTGCAAAACTTAACCAAATTGCTCAAAAAGAAGTTATTGCGGAACTTTACAAAGCATCTTCAAAAGGTGTCAAAATCCATCTTATTTGTCGTGGAGTGTGCTGTTTGAAGCCCGGCGTTCCAAACATTAGCGAAAATATCGAAGTTCGTTCTATTCTCGGTCGTTTCTTGGAGCATAGCCGTGTGTTTTACTTCAAAAATGGTGGCAACGAAGAAGTCTACCTGTCAAGTGCCGACTGGATGACCCGCAACTTGCACCGCAGAGTTGAAATTATGTTCCCCGTTTATCAAACTCAAATAAAAAAACAACTGACTGAACTTCTTAATCTTTATTGGAAGGACAATACTAAATCGTGGAAGTTGCTACCAGATGGTTCTTACGAAAAAATCACACCGTCGAAAGGAGCTAAACCTTTCTCTGTGCAGGAATATTTATTGACAAATAATAGAAATAGTTAATTATTCTCGACTTTTTTATTGAATTAATACGTCATAAATTTGAATTTATCGTTTATTTGTTATAAATTATATTTTATTTATTTTCAATATTTTTTGTGCTTAGTATGAAAAAAATACTGTTGTTTATATGCTTTCTGATTATTAGTTCACAATTTGCACAAACCCAGATTTCCCGAGGCGAAACGATGGACAAAGTGCTGGCAGTCGTTGGCAACGAGGTGATTTTGCTTAGCGACGTTCGGGGGCAACTTCTTATGATGGCTCAGCAGGATCCACGGGTTAATCCTAACGACCCTCAGCTTTTTCAGGAACTACTTGATGCTCTGATAAACGAAAAATTGCTTATCACAAAGGCAATTGAAGACTCTATAGTTGTTACTGATGAACAAATCGAAGCTCGCTGGCAGGCATTTCTGCAAACCCTGCTTCAGCAATTCGGTTCAGAAGATAGAGTGGAGCAAGTTTATAAGAAATCAATAAATAGGATTAAATTTGAATTACGCGACGATATTCGAAATAAATTACTTTCTGCTAACCTTGTTCAGCAACTCATAGGAAATGTTTCAATTACTCCAAAAGAAGTTGAAGAATTCTACAAATCTTATCGCGATTCTATACCTAAAGTGCCAGAAACATATGAAATATATCATCTTGTAAAAAACGTAGACGTCCAACTTGACGAAAAGAAACGAACTTTTGAACTTGCTCGAATTGTAAGAGATTCTATTCTGCGGCTGGGAGATTTCGAAGGCTTTGCTGCCCGCTATAGTCAGGATTTTGCCACCTCTTCGAAAGGGGGCGATTTGGGCTGGGTCGCTCGTGGTAAGTTCTTCCCTGAGTTCGAAAATGCTGCATTTTCGCTCGAACCCGGAGATATTTCGCGCCCGGTTGAAACTCCATTCGGGTTTCATCTGATTCAAGTTGTAGAAAAAAAGAAGGATGCTATTCACGCTCGTCATATTTTATTCAAAATTTCGCAATCAACAGAAGATTATGAACGCACCCGTGCTTTTTTGGACTCGCTTCGTTTAGTTGCAATAGAAAATAATAATTTCTCGGAGATTGCTCGCCTGCACTCCGACGACAAAGAAACACGCGGTTTCGGAGGTCTTATTGGTAGGTTGCCAATAAAAGAAATTCCATCCAATTTTCGCGAACAAATCACTAAACTTAAAGATGGAGGTATTTCAGAACCTCTTCCGTATAATTTAGTCCAAAATAAGCCTGCTTTCCATATAATTTACAAAAAATCAACTATCCCAGAGCATTTTGCTACTATTGAACAGGATTATGATTATATTAACAGTATTGCCCTTGACCATAAAAAAATGAAAATATATAATGACTTTATTCAAAAATTGCGCAAAGAAATTTATTGGGAAATAAAAAAATAAAAGGCTTTCTATGGAGAACAACAAAAAAATATTGATAGTTGATGATTCCATAGTTGCCCGGATGGCAATTCGAAAAATTCTATCAAAAAAATTCACTTCAGTCAAAGAAGTAAGTAGTGGGACAGAAGCTGTCAGTTTACTAAAAAATGAGCAATTTGACTGCATTCTTGTCGATTATCTTATGCCGGGCATCAATGGAATTACCACAATCAAAATTTTACGCGAAATGGGCATTAACACTCCTATTATAGTTATTTCTGCAAATCAACAGAAATCTATTTTAGACAAATTCTATGAGCTTGGTGTTGTAGCCGTTTTGAAAAAACAAGTGGCAGAACAGGAATTGTTCGACGCTATCGAAAAAGCATTTTCGTCCTGTGGAGGTTAGCTATGAACTATGATCTTACGCTGATTCAACAGGAAGCCATTCTTGAACTTCTTAATATCGGAGTAAATGAAAGCACCAATATTCTTAGCGATATTCTAAATGTCGAGATTGAGCTCTCTATTCCAAAAATCAGAATAATTTCTTCCGACCGACTTATCGAAGAATTGCAAGATTTAGGAAAGGAAGATTATTCAGCTGTAAATATGGAATTTCACAATAGTTTTTCTGGTATTTCGCAGCTTGTATTTTCGCAAGAGAGTGCGAATAAATTAGTAGATGTATTCTCGCGTCAGGTGCTCGATTCGTATGAATTTGATGAAATCAAGGCTGGTGCTCTGGTAGAGATCGGAAATATTATTCTCAATACTATTCTTGCTACTTTCAGTAATTCTCTTGAGCACGAGTTCGAATTCTATGTGCCTGTATTTTTTGAAAACTACAAAAAAGAATTTTTCGAACAACGGCTAAAATTTGTTGATGAAGTTGTTCTTCTCGGAAAAGCAATATTTGTAATCAAAGAGCTAGAAATATCTGGTGACATTATTCTCTTCTTCAATATTCATTCCTTCCAATACTTCGTAAGTATTATTGACCAATATATTAATAAAATCAGTTAAACATTATTCTGTGATACTATGCTCAAAGATATTTATTACGAAAATCCTTTCATCGCTTACGACCATATCCCAATCGGTATTTGCATAATCAATAGTAATTTCAATATTATTTTCTGGAATAGAACTCTCGAAGCCTGGACAAATATTCATCGTGAAGATGTTATTTTTAAAAATATTTTTGAATTATTCCCACATTTGAAAACCCCTAAATATAAGTCAAGATTGCAGTTGATGTTTTCCGGACGCCCGCCGATGGTGCTTTCACCAATGCTTAATGAATATTTCATCCCAATAAAAGACAACGAGGGCAACTACCAGGCTCAAACTGTTACTCTTTTGTCAATCCCAACTAATGAAACTGGATCTTATAATGTCATTATTGCAATAGAAAATGTTGCTACTTTGTTCAACAAAGTTAAGCAATATAGAATTATTAAAAACCAATCTATTGATGAATTAAATCGTCGTATCGAAGCCGAAGAAAAACTGAAAGAATATACAAAAAAATTAGAGCAGTTAAACTCTACAAAAGACAAATTCTTTTCCATTATTGCTCACGATTTAATAAATCCAATCTCTGCACAATATAAACTTGTTAAAATTCTTAAAGATAATATTGAGCAATTCAGCAAAGAAGATATTATTGATATTATTAATGAAATTGAGCAGTCATCTTCGCACACGTATAAGTTGCTCGAAAATCTGCTCACGTGGTCTCGTTCGCAGTTAAATAAATTTTCGGTAAATATTGATAAACATAATTTGTCGGATATTATTAAATTATCTGCAAGCGATGTATCCTCTCAAATAACAATGAAAAAAATCACACTCAGTCTCTCCGAAGATTGCAACGTATCTGTTTGCTGCGATAATAATCTGCTATCAACGATTCTTCGAAATCTCCTTTCCAATGCTGTTAAATTCACAAACTATGGTGGTAAAATCTCTGTCAGTTGCCGTGTAGATGATGATTTCTCATATATTACCGTAGAGGACAACGGAGTTGGTATGGATGATGATACTTTAGATAACCTATTTAAATTAGATAAAACTCATTCTAAGCTTGGAACAAATAAGGAAGTTGGAACAGGGCTCGGACTTGTTATCTGCAAAGAATTTGTTGAAAAAATGAATGGCGAAATTTTTGCTGAGAGCAAACTTGGCGAAGGAAGTAAATTTACAATTAAATTCCCAAACTGTCCTGATCAATAATCAAAACTGACTTCCCTGAATAATTCCAGAATTTGCCGGAAGTCCTCCGGGAGCTCACTATCGAAACGCATAAATTGCTTCAACGCTGGGTGGTAAAACCCTAGCGTTTTCGCGTGCAATATCTGACGCTCGTTTGCAATTTGCAGGCATTTTTCCGCTCTGGAACGAAATTTTGGGTTCTCTCCTCCAAATAAAACAGACGCCCCGCCATAGGTTGGGTCCCCGAAAATGGGATGCCCGATATAGTGAGAATGAACGCGTATTTGGTGTGTGCGTCCCGTGTGCAGTACAAACCGTGCAAGCGATACGTATTTAAAATTTTCAAGCACTTCGTAATCAGTTTTTGCGTATTTTCCACCTTTTGGAAGAATAGTGAAAATCTTCCGATTTTTGAGCGAACGTCCTATATTGCCTACTATTGTTCCTTTCTCTTGCTTTGGATTGCCCCAGATTATTGCCTGATATTCGCGTTCGGTTGTTTTTTCGGCAAATTGCCGGGAAAGTTCTGCGTGGATAGTAGCATTTTTGGCGACGACAAGCAGCCCGGAAGTGTCTTTGTCTATTCTATGGACTAATCCCGGGCGAACAGCGTCGCTCGCAAAAATTTGCTCGTCGTCGTCGTTGTCAGATTCTTCGTCCTCGTCTTCGAGTTCCAGCTTAATTGCTTCTCGCATCCCCAAATGATATAGCAAAGCATTGATAAGAGTACCGCTCCTGTGCCCGATCGATGGATGAACAACCAGCCCACGTTGCTTATTTACCACTACAAGGTGTTCGTCTTCATATACGATTTCAATCTTAATTGGCTCTGGAATTAGTTCAATTGGCGGAAGTTTCATTATAACGCATTCAACTTCGTCACCCGGTTGAATTTTCCGACTTGCTTTAACTGGATTGCCGTTGATACGGACGCACTCTGCATCGATGGCTTTCTGCACACGGTTGCGGGTTGCTCCTGCAATTGCCCGGGTCAAAAACACATCTACGCGCTCTGGCTTCTGCCCGGAGGTAATAGTGAATTTATAGATTGTCTTTATTTTGTCGGGATAATTATTATTCGCCTGCATTGCCTTTCTGCAAGTCCTCTGTTGCCGATTTTTTCCCAAGTATTTCCTTTATTCCAGGTAATTTATTGTGAAATAATATTAGCAGAATAATTCCGCAGGTAACGCAACTATCTGCAATATTGAAAATGGGGAAGTGTGTGTAATTTACGCCCATTATGTTTATATCCGGTATATCCACTTGTATGAAATCTACTACGTGCCCGTAAAATAGTGGCTGAGTTCCATAAAAAACACCGTAAAACACTCTGTCGATTAAATTCCCGACTGCTCCTGCAAATACAAGGCTTATCCCAATTCTTACTGCTTTGTGTGCAAAAGTGATTTTGTATAAATAATATCCAAGTGCTATTGAGGCAAATATTGAAAATAAACTTAAAAAAATCTTCCCCCAGCCAAACTCTATTCCAAAAGCCATTCCGGGATTTTCGATATACGTAAGCTGAAGAAATGTCCCCCAAATTGGTATTGATTCCCCGTAATACATTCCTTGGTGCTGCCAACCGAACAAGTTGAAACCCTTTACAGCAAGTTTGGTGGATTGGTCGAATATTATCAATAAAATTGACGCTATAAAATATATGTTGTTATTTTCCCGATTTTCCATAACTATTTCATCAACAATTCATAAAACAACAAATATAGTAAAAATTATGCTAATTTTTAGCAAATAGTGCGATTAACAGTTCAGCTAAAAAGCCTTTAGTAATTTTAATCTGATGTGATATTTAGATTATTTACAAAATAATTTATCTTTCTTATAATAAAAATATTAAACCCCAGATTTTGCTAAAACTGGGGTTTACATAATCTGCATTTCAATAATTATCAACATCCTAACAAACTTCAGCCGGTAGTTGTATTTCAACAACTTTGCGGAGGATGAGGGACTCGAACCCCCACAGGCTTGCGCCCGGCGGTTTTCAAGACCGCTGCAATACCATTATGCGAATCCTCCGTCGCGTCTTGAGTTACAAAAATAATTGATTTTTTATTTTTTTCCAAAAAAAATCATTTTTCGTTGCACTTTAACTCCATAAACATAAAAAATTGAAACTTACGTGAAAAAATTACGTATTTTCTCCGAAATATTTTATAATTTTGTGCGTCAAAAAACTAATTTCGTTTTTTAAGTTTTCGGAGTTTGTGTTGGAAGTAAAAGATAAAATACTCAAAATTGCTCGCGAAGAATTTGCCCGTCTTGGGTTCCGGAATGTTCGTACAGACGAATTATCTCAAAAAATTGGTATTAGTAAACGCACTCTCTACGAACATTTCCGGACAAAAGAAGAATTGTTCGAGTCGATTATTGATTTGGAACTGGAAAAAACCAAGTCGTTTGTAGAAAATATTCTCGAATACGTAGAACAAAATCCTGAGGCTAACCTGATCGAAGAAATTAATAAAATATGGCAATTAGATGCCGACTCGGCGATTAAATTTACCCGGGAATTCTTCGACGATATGCAAAAATATACTCCGCACCTCTGGGACAAAATCTATCAGTTCCGTCAAAAAGTTATTGAGAAAAATTTTTCCCGTATCTTCAAAATTGGTGTCGAACAAGGTTTTTTCCGATCTGATGTAAATGCTGAAGTTCTCTTTCATATGCATCTTACTCTTGTGCAGAACCTTGTTACCCCAACTATGATTATGCGGTTGCAAGCTGCACCAAAGGAAATTTTGGGAACTATTTTCAGTGTTATCTTTAGAGGCGTGCTAACTGATTCTGCTCGTCAGAAATATTCTGATTATCACAATAAATTATGTCCAATAAATTTTCAAGAAAGTTGATGAAAAAACTTATTTTAATAACTATTTTAGCTTTTTGCTCGCTGGCTGCTTCCGCTCAAGTGAAAGTCTATACCCTCGAAGACGCTATCCGTACAGGGTTGGAGAACAACTACGACATAAAGCAAGCAGTTTTAGAAATCGAGAAAGCCCGTGCAGCTGTCCGCGAAGCATACGGCTATGCTATGCCTTCGGTTGATTTATCAGCCGGGTTCAATCATTTTGTAGAAAAGCCGAAAATGGCTTTCCCGGATTTTCGTTCAATGCTTACAAATGCTACCTATGGGGTTTTGTTTGACGAAGGCTTACTGCCCCGTGATAATTCAAAATTTCTTCCAATGAAAACTAAACTTCAATCGTTTGCTCAGGCGAACTCTTACGAAACAAAAATACAGGTTTCCCAGATTCTTTTTAACTCGGCAGTTTTTGAAGGTATCGGAGCATCCGGTACATACCTTCAAACATCGAAAGTTGCCTTAAAATCAAGTATTGTGTCTAAAATTACAGAGATTAAAAAAAATTTCTATTCCGTGATTCTTACTAAAAAATTATTGGAGATTACCCGCGAAAGCTTCGAAAATGCTCAACGCAATTTGTCGAATGTAAAGTCACTTCGTCAGCAAGGACTTGTTTCGGAATTCGATGCACTTACAGCCGAAGTTCGTGTTGAAAACATTCGCCCCGCGGTACTTCAAATGGAAAATGCACTGAAACTTGCAAAAGAAGGTCTCAAAATATCAATGGCAATCCCGCAATCGCAGGAAATTGACGTCGAAGGCGAAATCGACTACGACAGCAGCGACATACTTCCCGAGCAAACAGCAATTGAGCAAGCAATGAAGAGCAACTATGATTTGCTCACTCTGGAAAACCTTCGCAGAGTGAATAATGCATTTGTCGAAGTTAGTCGTTCTGAATACTGGCCTTCGATTGTAGCTTTTGGGAACTATTCATTTAATGGTTCATCTGACAATTTGAATTTTAATAATTACAGAAGTGCTATTGTTGGTTTAAGTTTTAGCATTAACTTATTCAACGGTATGCGAACAACAAACAAAGTTCAGCAAAGCATGATAGATGTTGAAAAAACCGACTACCAGATTATGCAGCTTCGTCAGGCGATTTCCATCCAGGTGAAATCCAAAATTAACGACTTAGCTCGTATTAAGTCCAACATTGAAGCTCAGGAACGAAATGTGAAACTTGCGGAACGCGGCTACGAAATTGCAACCACACGCTATCGCGAAGGAACCGGCAGCCAACTTGAAATCGAGAATGCAGACCTTGCTCTTCGTCAGGCAAAAACTAACCTGTTGCAATCATACTACGACTGTACTATCGCAAAGAACGAACTCGAAGCTTTGCTTGGAAACATTAGCTCTAAATATTTCACAATTTATTCGAAATATATTGATGAAAATTAATAATTGAAGGAGTTTTATAAATTATGAAAAATTTTAATTTATCTAAAACATTACTACTGGGACTTATTATTGCACTGTCCTTTTCTGCCTGCCAAAAGAAAGTGAAACCAGGCAAAAGTATCGAACAAATTCGCGCCGAAGCCGGCGTCCCGGTTCGTATTACTACAATTGGCGAACGCGGATTCGAAAAAGACCTCAGATTCTTAGCCAAAATATCAGGAATTAAAGAAACTATGCAGCAGGCTGCTCTCGAAGACAAAATAGCGAGAATAAACGCCAAAGTCGGCTCTCGTGTCCGCGAGGGCCAAGTAATTGTAGAATTTCCAAAGGACAATCCTCGTATACAATACGAACAAGCCAAAGTCGGCTACGAAAATGCGAAAAAGCTCTACGAGCGTATGAAGCAATTGCTCGCAGCAGGCGAAACTTCACAACAGAATTTCGATAATGCCGAAGCTCAGTATTTAGTTGCAAAACGCAATTGGGAATCTATCTACAAACTTATTAATATAGAATCTCCGATTAGCGGCACAATCACTCAAATGCTTGTCAAAGAAGGCGATAAGGTCAAAGCAGGGGATAATCTATTCACTGTTGCCCAACTGAATAAAGTAAAAGCTAAAGTTTGGGCTTCACCTATTGAAGTGCAATACGTTAAGCCTGGAATGGACGCTACAATGAAACTTAATGGTGATGTATTTACTGGCAAGGTGGCTGCTGTTGATTTATCAATCGATCCTAAACACAATGCCTATGGCGTGGAAATTGTGTTCGATAATTCACACGGGAAAATACGCAGTGGCGTTACAGCAGATATTCGCATTAATGCATACAAAAAAAGCAATGCAATTGTGGTACCACGCCGATATATAGTATTCGACGGAGACGATAAATATGTGTTTGTGGAAAAAGATGGCAAAGCTTACAAGCAAACAGTAAAAACGGGTATTGAAAGTAGTATTGATATTGAAATTACCGAAGGATTAAATCCCGGCGATCGTCTTATTACAGACGGTATTTTCCTTCTGCGCAATGGTAGTAAAGTTAAAATCGTAAATTAGAGGTGAAAATATGAAAATTGCCCATATATCTGTCAATCGACCAATAATGATGAGTATGCTAATCATCGTATTTGTCTTATTCGGTGGATTGGCATATTTCAGCCTTACTCTCAACCAGATGCCCGATGTTGAAATCCCTTATGTAACCATCTCAACAGTTTATCCGGGTGCCGGTCCGAAAGAAATTGAAACACAAATTACAAAGAAAATCGAAGATGCAGTCTCGACAGTCTCAAAAATTAAAGTAATCGATTCATATTCGCTCGATGGTGTTTCTATTTCTATTATTCAGTTTGAACTCGACAAAGACATAGATATTGCCAATCAGGAAGTGAAAGATAAGGTAGATGCTATTCTGAGCGAACTCCCAACAGATGCTAAATTGCCAATCATTCAAAAAGTAGACTTGCAGGCTTTCCCTGTTGTTAATGTTATCCTATCAGGTGAGCAAACCGACCCTCGTCAACTTTATTTCTACGCCGATAGAGTGCTTCGCGATCGCTTCTCGCAAATTGAAGGCGTAGCGAATGTTACCATCACCGGCGGGCAGGAACGCGAAATTCAAGTGAAACTCGACAATCGCACCGTTTACGAGAACAATATTTCTCTGCCACAGCTCATTCAAGTTTTAAGAGCGCACAATATTGATATTCCAGCAGGATATTTTAAACTGCAAGGGCAGGAATACACTGTTCGTATGCAAGGACAATATTCTACTCCAGAACAAATCAAAGAACTACAAGTTCCTACCAGCGGGGGACTAAAAAAAATCGGGCAGCTTGCTGAGGTTTTCGACGAAGGAAAAGATGTCCGCGAACGTGCCGTATTCTTCGATAATAAAACAAAAGAACGTCTCGATAACGTTATCAACATCGGCATCATAAAATCACCCGATGGAAACGTTGTTAATGTAGCAAATGCAATACGCAAATCATTGCCTCAAATCGAGAAAACACTGCCCAAAGGTATGAAATTAGACATCGCATTGGACCGCTCTGAATTTATTAAAAGCTCTGTCAGCGATGCTTTATCAAATATATATATGGGAATTATCCTGACCGGATTTGTATTGCTGTTCTTCCTACACAATATCAGAACAACATTTATTGTTGCTTTGGCAATGCCAATTTCGATAATTTCAACATTCTTTTTAATGCAAATTTCCGGTTTCTCGTTAAATGTGATGACTCTGATGGGGCTTTCCGTCTCGGTCGGTGTGCTTGTTTCCAACTCAATTGTTGTTATTGAAAACATTTTCCGACACAAAGAAGAGCTCGGTTCGAGCAATAAAGAAGCAGCTGCTAAGGGAACCGACGAAGTAGTTGTCGCTGTCCTTGCTGCTACAATGACAAACCTCGTTGTATTTCTCCCGATTGCACAGATGACTTCTATGGTTGGTCTCTTCTTCCGTGAATTTGCTCTGACAGTTACTTATGCAACTTTGTTCTCTTTGTTGGTTTCGTTTACTGTAACCCCGATGCTTGCTTCTTTGCTACTGCCGAAAGAGATAAAAGTCGGGAAAATTGGTGCTGCCATAGAAAAATATTGGTCTAAAGTGGAACAATTCTATAAACGCACTCTTGCGTGGGTTCTAAGCCGAAAGCTCTATGCTTCGCTTGTTGCCTTCGGTTCGTTTGCTCTGCTTATTCTTAGCTTTATTGTTTTAGGTCCTTCTATTGGTTTCGAAAACTTCCCACGTGTCGACGATTCGCAGGTTAGAATATACGTAGAATTACCTGATGGTTATAATATTGACGAAACGGCTATCGTAATGGCAGAAATTGAGCGGCGCATAAGCCAATATCCGGATGTTGTCAAAATTGTTACAAGCTTGGGCAAGCAAAGCGAACTCGACAAAAATACAAACCTTGCTATGATGGATGTTACTGTTACAGACGCAAACAAACGCGAAACTATGCTTCAAGAATATATTACTGAATTTACAAACTTGCTTTCCGATATACCAAATGCAAAAATAAAAGTTGATTACGCAAATAACGTTGGCGGTCCTGGTGCTCCTGTGGAATTCTACTTGTTGGGAGACGACGCACTTGTGCTTGAACGATTAAAAACTCAAGTCGTCAACGAAATATCAACTGTTCCAGGACTAATAAACTTCGATAATTCCTCACGTTCTGGTAAGCCTGAAATTACAATTTATCCGTATCGGGACATAATAGAGGAAGCAGGTATTACTGTAATGGATGTGGCAATGACACTCCGCGCTTCTATGGAAGGGCTTGTAGCTACAACATACAGAGAAAAAGGCGAAGAATATGACATTAAAGTAAAACTTTTTGACGACGTATACAACACCCCCGAAAAGGTTGGCAATATCCCAGTTGCAACTCCGAATGGCTCCTATCGCTTATCACAATTAGGTGAAGTTCGCTTCACCAAAGGTTTCGCAAAAATTCTGCACCGCGACAAGCTAACAACAATCAAGTTTACCGGCTCACCTGCCGCTGGTGTTCCGTTAGGTCAGGTTACCAATGAAATAGAAAAACGCCTTGCTAAAATTGAAATGCCTGCCGGCTATTACTATAAATGGGGTGGTAGTGCAGAGATGATGAAGGAAACTATTGCTGAAATGTTGCGTGCATTTTTAATTGCAATTGTGCTTACATATATGTTGCTTGCTGCACTACTCGAAGATTTAGTGCAACCGCTTATTATTATGAGCACTTTGCCATTGTCCTTTATCGGTGTGCTTGGAATTTTGTTTATCACTGGTGCAACTATGAACACAATTTCGATGATGGCAATAATAATGCTTGTGGGAATTGTAGTCAACAACGCAATTCTCATACTCGATTACTCTAACCAATTGGTTCGTAATGGTTTGAGCCACCGCGATGCATTGGTGGAAGCTGCCCCGACAAAGCTAAAACCACAGATTATGGCTTCTGCTGCAATTATTCTGGGCATGCTCCCTTTGGCTTTGGGGATTGGCGATTTCGGTAAAGAATTGCGTATGCCACTTGGTATTGTTTCCTTAGGTGGATTGCTGGTATCGACTATTCTAACTATCTATGTTATTCCAGCTGCTGATTATCTTAATGACGCATTCGGGAAAGCAATATTCGGAAAAATTAAAGGTATATTTAAGAGAAAAACAGCATAATCTATCAAAATAATAATTATTCAGGCTGCATTATGTCAAAAGTGCAGCCTGTTTTTTTATTGATTGATGCTTAATAATTACTAAACGTTGGCTATTCTGTTCTTTATGGCATAACGAACTAAACTTGCAGTGTTCGAACATTGAAGCTTCTGCATTAAATTATAACGGTGCGATTCCACTGTGCGAACGCTTAAGAATAGTATTTCTGCAATTTCTGCATTGGTCTTGCCTTCAGCAATCAGATTCAGCACTTCCTGCTCTCGTTTTGTAATAGAAACTGTTTTGGCTTCTGTCTGAGATTTTAATAACTTATGCTGCATCATATTCAGAATTGACTTGCTGAATACTCTTTCGCCCAGCACCACTTTTTTAATAGCATCTATCAAACCAGCTGATGAAATATCTTTCGATAAATACCCGTCGGCTCCGGCTTCAATTGCCTGTTCTATATGCAATGAGTCCTCGAATGCAGTAAGCATCACAACCATCGTGTCTGGCGACATTTTCTTAATCATAGGCAATGCCTCAATCCCTGTCATTACTGGCATCAGTATATCGAGTAGCATTACATTTGGCTTGTGGTAGCTCGCAAGCTCCACTGCTTCTTCGCCATTACGTGCTTCATCAATTATTCTGAAAGATTTTTCAATATTAAGCAAACGTTTAAGCCCAGCACGGACTATCTCGTGGTCGTCTGCTATTACTATCAATAGCGGATTATTTATATCGAATAAATCGCTCATATCTCGAACCTATCGATTTCTGAAAGCCATACTTCCATCACAGCGTCGCTCGGCATTCTCCAGTCTCCTCGCGGAGATAATGCAACCGTTCCTACTTTTACTCCATCGGGAACGCAAGAACGTTTATATTGATTAACGAAAAACCGTGTAATAAATTTTTTCATACTATCTTTGATTTCATAATTTTTAAACTTTTCGCCAAATGCAACTTTTGCCATCATCATAATTTTTGTGGGCGAATAACCAAACCGGGCAAAGTAATATAGGAAAAAATCGTGTAGTAAATAGGGACCTATGATTTTTTCAGTCTGCTGAACAAGTTCGTCCTCGCTTGCAGGCAATAGTTCAGGGGAGATCGGTGTTTCCATAATGTTCCCAAGTATTTGGGACGCCTCTCCCGAGAACAAATTGTCTTTTGCCCAGTCAATCAAATACATCACAAGTGTTTTTGGAACTCCCGAATTAACGTTATACATAGACATATGGTCGCCGTTGTATGTGCTCCATCCCAATGCAGCTTCAGATAAATCGCCTGTTCCGACCACAATACCGTTGAGCTTGTTTGCTAAGTCCATTAATATTAATGTTCTTACCCGCGCCTGTGCATTTTCGAAAACTAAATCGGTTTGATTTTCATTGTGCAAAATATCTTTAAAGTGCGACCTGACTGTGTCTGTAATATCAATTTCTCTAAAGCTAACTCCAAGCGCCTCTGACAATTTCTTTGCATTTATCTTTGTTCGGCTCGAAGTGCCAAAGCAAGGCATAGAGACCGCCAGAATACCGTTTTTGTTTAATCCAAGTCTTTCAAAAGTTTTGGCACATACAATCAATGCAAGAGTTGAATCCAGCCCGCCGGAAACACCCAACACTACATTTTGTATTCCAATATGCTTTAGGCGCTTCGAAAGAGCAGTGATTTGTATGTTTAATATTTCTTCACACACTTCTTTTTTCTGCTGATAAGAGCGCGGAACAAACGGCAACTTTGGAATATGCCGTAATAGCTTTGTAGACGATACAGTCCCAAATTCAAACCCAATTGTTTTATATTGTTTCTGTGTGCGTCCAGTTGCAAATGAACTATTTTTCAAACGTTCTGAATTTAGTTTCTCAATATCTACATCTGAGATAATCATTTGTGTATTAAACGAAAACCGGCGGCTTTCTTCCAATGCTCTCCCATTTTCTGCTATAATGCAATGCCCGGACATTATAAAATCGGTTGAGCTTTCGCCCGGTCCCGCCGATGAATAAAGATATGCAGCATGGCAACGTGCAGATTGCGATACTACCAGATTTCTCCTGTATTCTGCCTTCCCCAGATACTCACTGCTCGCCGACAAATTCAGCAAAACATTCGCACCCGCAAGAGCCAAATCCGAACTCGGTGGCACTACCGACCACAAATCCTCGCATATTTCAATGCCTATGCGAAGTAATGGAAAATCCTTTGCTTGGAACACTAAGTCCGCTCCAAAAGGAATTTCCATTCCATTTATTTCAATAAACGAACAGTTTCTATCACCATCGCCGGAAAACCAGCGTTCTTCGTAATATTCATCGTAATTCGGAATAAATGTTTTTGGAACAACCCCCAGAATTTGCCCATTTGAAATGAAAACAGCACAGTTAAACATTTTTCCGAGCGAGCGCAAAGGTGCACCAACCACGATTGAAACGGCTTGTTGCTGAGTGAATTTCTGCAAATCCAACAGTCCTTGCTCGACAGCCCGATTCAAGTTATCCTGAAAAAATAAATCACCGCAGGAATATCCTGTTATCGACAATTCAGGGAATAAATAAAAATTACACTTGTTTTCTAAACCTGTTCCTACTGCTTCCTTGATTTTTTCCACATTGAACGGGACATCCGCAATTCTAACCTCAGGCGAGACAACCGCAAAGCGTGCAATATTGTATTTGTTCAAATTTATCAACATATTTTTCCCTTTCATTTATCGATAATTATGACAAAATTTATACCAAATCTATTTCTTCAAAACATACATACATTCAAGCGACAGAAAATCACCCAAAAACGGTATCTTACCAATTGGTCCGATTTTCAAGGTCGGCAATCCGAACTTCTTTTTGAATACTGGACGCAACAAAAAATAGTCTTCCTTAGCTATTTTGTAGCCAGCAGAATAAACGCATTCTTTGAATTTTTTAGAGGAAAGCCTGATTTTGCGTAATCTTAACGTTTCCTCCTGGTCGATTTGCCTTCCGGAACTTATCATTTTTCGGAAAATAAAGTCCGGGAATAAATGAATATACGGCAATTTCGTAAGGAAATTGCCGGCAAGCGTATGTTGGTGTCCACCATAAGGCGAACGGTAGGGCGGAAATGTAACGTAGAGAAATCCTTCATCACTCAGTAGTTCCCGTATTTTAAGAATCGCGAGATCCGGTTCGGGCAAATGTTCAATAACATCCCTTAATATAACTATATCGAAGTAGTTTTGCCACTTCTGAGGAATTTCATCGGTAAGAATATTATGAGAGGTGAATTCTACATTTAATTGCGTTGCCGCAGATACTTTTCTTCCGCTTTCCAATCTATTTTTAGCAATATCAGTGCCCAAACCATAGCAGGCGCCTGCCCGGACAAATGAATGAAGCACACCTCCCTCGGCAGAGCCAATCTCGGCAATTTTCTTATCCTTTATTTCGCAGATGTTGTTTTGAAAAAATGGCACAATAATATCCCTGCCTAATTCATATTGATACCGCCAATAGTAAAAATCAGCCTTCCCAAGACCGCTTCGCTCAGCTTGTGTGATAATTTCGTCTGCCATTATTTTTAATCGGATATTTTTAATAAATTAGTTAAATTTAAATATCGAAAAACGAAATTTATAATAATTAATTGCTTTTATATGAAAATAGCATATCTTTCGACATTTTATCCTTTTCGTGGTGGTATTGCCCAGTTCAATGCTGCACTTTTCAGAGCATTTGAAAAATTTGCAGAAGTCAAAGCTTATACTTTTTCACGGCAGTATCCATCAGTTTTATTCCCGGGTGAAACTCAATTTGTTTTGCCTACTGATAAAGTCGATAGACTTATAGCGGAACGTATACTTGACACAATAAATCCAATGAGCTATTTGCGCTCGGCTCAGAAAATACGACGCTACGAACCTGATTTGTTGCTAACTAAATATTGGATGCCATTTTTTGCACCTTCTCTTGGCACTGTGTGCAAGTATTTGCCTGAAAAAATAACAAAAATTTCTATTCTCGACAATGTCAAGCCACACGAAAAACGTCCCGGTGATATAAAATTGACAAAATATTTCCTTAAATACAACGATGCTTTCGTTGTAATGAGCGATACTGTAAAAAACGACCTTTTAGAATTCAAGCCCGACGCAAAATATATCGAACACATTCACCCCCTTTACCACCACTTCGGGGAAATAGTCCCTCAGAAAATTGCACAGGACAAGCTCTTTCTGCCTTTCGACAAAAAGATTTTGCTATTTTTCGGTTTTATTCGCGACTACAAAGGGCTCGATATACTTATCGAAGCGTTGAAGTATTTGCCCGAAGATTACCATCTGCTCATAGCTGGGGAACCCTATGGCAACTTCGATAAATACGAACGGCTCATAAAGCTGCACGGAGTGGAAAATCGTATCACAAAACACGTTCGCTACATTTCTGATAGTGAAGTCCCGCTTTGTTTCTCGGCAGCTGATGTGTGCGTGCTACCTTATCGCTCAGCTACACAAAGTGGAATTGTTTCTATTGCTTACCATTTTGATTTACCTGTTATCGCAACAAATGTCGGTAGCTTACGCGAAGCAATAGAACCGAACGATACAGGCTATCTCGTTGCAAAACCTGATGCTTTGCTTTTAGCCGAGGCTATCAAAGCTGCGTTCCAACAAAACTTGCTCGAAAAATATCGTAAAAATATTCAAGCGTATAAATCTATTGCATCTTGGGGGAGTCTTGCTCGCAAAATAGCAGACTTGCACTACGAAATTGTTCAGCAAAAAGCAGATGCAAATAAAAATAAGATTAGTTTGATCTAAGAACTATGCTTAATCTTTCTGCTGTTATAATTGCAAAGAACGAAGAGAATAATATTTCTCGATGTATGAGTTCACTCAAATTCGCCGATGAAATAATTCTGCTCGATACTGGCTCGACCGACCGCACCTGCGAAATTTCTCAATCTCTCGGTGCAAAAGTTTTCCGTCTTGACAGATGGGAAGGTTTCGGACTTGCCAAACGCCGAGCTGCAGAGCTTGCCACAAACGACTGGATTCTTTCAATTGATGCAGATGAAGTTGTATCAGACGAACTACGATATCGTATTCAGCAAATTTTGGAAAATCCGGAGTTCTTTCTCTACCGAATTAAGCGTAATTCTTTCTACTTGGGCAAAATGATAAAACATTGCGGTTGGCAGCGCGACTTTCCAAAGCGTCTATTCAATCGCAAACAAGCTAATTTCAACGATAAGCCACTTCACGAAAGCGTTGTCGGAAATTGTCCAATCGGAACAATCTACGAACCAATCTATCATTACACTTATCCCACGATAAAATCTCATTTGCAAAAAATAGATTTCTACACTGATATTGCCGCAAACCAAAGCATAGCGAAAAAATACAGTATTTGCAAGCCATTCCTGAGCTTTTTTGCTAAATTCTGTAAAATGTATTTTCTCGACAGGGGATTTTTGGATGGATACAAGGGGCTTGTTCTTTCCTTTATCTCTGCTTTCGGAGTCGCTCTCAAATATTTAAAAATTATCGAAAAGCAAAGCAAATGACACCTCAAGTGCTACATATCGACACCGGACGCACCTGGCGCGGCGGTCAGCAGCAAGCCCTTTACCTCTACGAAGCAATGCTAAAAAAAGGCTTTTCAACGAATATATGCGTTGCGTCTGCTTCTGCTTTTTCAGAAAAATTGAATAATTTAGGATATCCGCTCTACGAACTTCCACTGCGTAGCGAATTTGATGCATTTTCAGCTCGTAAAATAGCTCGAATTGCAAAGGAGAATGATTACAATATTCTGCACTGCCACTGCTCGCATAGTCTGAGCATCGCTGTTCTTTCAACTTTTTTCAATTCAGATGTGAAAATTGTCGCTTCTCGTCGTGTGGATTTTCCCGTGAAACAAACTGTTTTCAACCGCTGGAAATATCTCAATAAGCGGGTTGCTAAAATAATATGTATTTCCGATGCTATTCGCAATGTCCTTCTTGGTTGCGGCTTCCCGGAAAATCGCCTTGTTACTATCCGAAGCGGTATTAATTTAAGTAAATTTTCTAATTCAGACGGTTCGGCTATTCGCAAAAAGTTTCCGGACAAAATAATAATTGGCACTGTTGCTGCTTTTGCCCGACACAAAAATTATCCACTTTTGCTCGAAGCAGCTACTTTGCTTAAAAATGAACCTGTTGCATTTGTTGCCGTTGGCAATGGCGAACTTTTTGAACAAACGAAAAATCTTGCAGCAAAACGTTCCCTGAATAATTTTCATTTCGAAGGGTATCAAACAAACATTGGCGATTATCTAAAAGCTTTCGATATTTTTACTCTCGTTTCGAAAAAAGAAGGTCTCGGCACTTCTCTGCTCGATGCAATGTCTGTGGGTTTGCCGGTTGTTGCAACTGCTGTTGGTGGTATTCCAGAAGCTGTGCGTGATGGTAAAAATGGCTTTCTTGTGCACCCCAACAATCCTAATGAACTTGCCGAGCGTTTCCGCTTGCTCGCAGAAAGTGCCGACCTACGTTACCAATTTGGTGCTTATTCGCTTGATCTTGTAAAAGATTTCGACATTAATAAGACTGTCGAAGCGAATATTAATCTTTATTACGAAATTTTAAATGAGTAATATGAAAATTCTGGTTATTCAAACAGCTTTCATCGGCGATCTAATAATGACGACACCGATTTTTCGCGCTTTGCGTGAAATATTCCCAAAAGCTCAAATCGATACGCTTGTAATTCCTCAATCCTCGATAATTCTTAAATACAATCCTTATATAGATAATATCCGCACTTTCGACAAAAAAAACGGATTAACCAGAAAAATTTATTCCTTCTTTCGTATCATTCATCAATTACGCAAAGAAAAATATGACATCGGAATTTCTGTGCAGAGTTCATATACAAGTGCCTTTATTCTTCTGCTTTCCGGTATTGCTCGCCGCATTGGTTACAGACGCCTGCCATTTGCAACAGATAAAATGTTACTACCAAAAGGATTGCACAACCGTTTGCGTGTATTAAAACTGCTCGGTCCGCTTAGCAAAAATAACTTTTCTGATAGTACAGAAATTTTCCTTTCCGAATCGGAAGTATTAAAAGCAAGAGAAATTATTCAAAAGTATAGTAATAATAACAATAGAAAAATCGCAATTGCACCAGGCTCTGTGTGGGAAACTAAAAAATGGCCATCAGGATATTATGCGGAGCTAACAAAATTGCTTTTTCCCGATAATTTTGATGTTTTTTTCATAGGGAGCAAGCAAGAAACCGAGCTATGCGAAAAAATTATTTTACAATCACAAAATCAAAACGCTTATAATTTTGCAGGCAAGTTAAATTTACTTGAATCAGCGGCACTGGTTGCCGAAATGGATTTGCTTATTTGCAACGATAGTAGCCCGCTTCATATTGCTAATGCTGTTGGAACAGACGTTTTCGCCTTCTTTGGTCCAACTGTACGGCAGTTTGGTTGCTTTCCTTATCGTCAGAACGACAAAATTCTCGAAGTACATCTTGAATGTCGCCCTTGCAGCAAGCACGGCAGCCGACGCTGTCCGCTTGGGCATCACAACTGTATGAAATTAATTAAGCCGGAATATGTGCATCAACTAATCACCGAAAAATTTGCTAACTCGTTGCCGGAAACTTAAATTCTGGACTCCGTTTGTGCGACGCTCGCGTGCCTGGGCAACTCTCTCTGCGGCAAGTGCAAATGTTTCGAGCCGTGCCTCGATTATTTGCGAATACACATTTCCGTCTGTTTCTATTGTCAAAAATGGTATATTCTCAATTCCATCAAAGGTATCTGTAAATGAAACATCCTGATTGCATTCTGTTTTTGCCCGCAATTTTCCTTTGATGTTCATTTCAGGTAATCCTACTGCTTCAGTAAACCGGGTGGGCATACAGGTGAATGGTCCGAAATTAATGATACCACAGTATTTCCCCAGTCCGTCTTTGAGAGCAATGCCGAGAGTTAAACCGGGTTCACCTTTGAATTCGTATGGCAGCAGATGCCGGCTGTGCTTCAAAATCGGTTCGATTTCGGTGCGATGAAACTTATAGTAGCCGCTTTTTTCGAGGGCTTTCTTGATTTTTCTTTCCGCGTCGCGCATAAAGAAATTACGTATTTGACGCTCAAACTTCTTGCGGAGCGATTTCTCGCTTTCGAGCAAATCTATTTGCAGCAGATAATCAACGTAAAATATCCATTCGGAAATATGGGCAGGAAGCAAAACAAATCCACGTTTCGCGAAATACTCGTTCAACCACTTGTGAGCAAAATGGTCGCGTCTGACGTATATTTCCCCGACAAACGCAATATAACTGGATTTTTCAATAGGTATTCTTGCTGGAATTTTGCTCTTCAAGGCATAAGCGAAATTTTCCAGATGACTGTAAATCTGCTCTGGGTTCTGTTCAAAATGATGAATTAGATTATCGAACTCGTTCTCAAAAATTTCAATTCCTCTGTCGGGGTTTTCTGCATTAGCCAGAATTGCATTTCTAATGTCCTCGATAACATCAGCCGCCAAAATTGCCTGAATTCCCCGTAGTGCAAAATTTTCGCCAAGTCCGGCAAAACCATCTTCGTTCATCAACACCATCTGAGCTACATTCTCGATGCCGCGCCGTTCAAGCAACTGACGTATGAACACCGGATATTGCCCAAGCCGGCAGTTGCCTGCTCCTTGCACAGTGAAATAGGCAAGATTTGTGCGATGGTCCCAGTGGTTTTCGATATAGTCTATTAGCAAACCAACCATTATGATTAGCGGCAAACACTCTTTGCCTGTGCAATTTGCCCTGCCAAGTTTCAATACTTCAGGTGTTGGCACTTCCAATGCTTTTGCACGGAAACCTAACGATCGCAGAGCAGCAGCAAAGAATTTTGCCGAAAGCTCGCCCATCGACGGTATGAGTATTTCCACGCTTGGATCGTTCAGCGGCACAATTTCACCCGAAGA
The DNA here is from genome assembly GCA_937936035.1 of Eximiradius proteiniborus. Taxonomy (GTDB): domain Bacteria; phylum Bacteroidota; class Ignavibacteria; order Kapaibacteriales; family UBA2268; genus JAKIZO01. Next base: position 12,048 of record CALGXJ010000085.1, on the reverse strand, counting down.
CCTGACAAAACGTGCCACTGGTTCGGCAAATTCAATTCGTGCTAAATTGACTTGCCTGGGCTGTAAACTTTTATTTATTCTCAAATAGTTGTTGATAATATCAATGGAAGCATCTATACGCGTGTTGATACCGGCGTCGGCTGAATGGCTGTCTAATTCGAGTGTTAGCGATGGCTTGTCCTTCATTATGTTCCGAAACGAACTTATAATCATCGAATCGGGACCACAAGAAAAATTAGTGATATAAGTTGCAAATAGTTGTTTATGTTTTTTGATGAATTTGCCAACTCGCAAGATTCTTTTGCCTGCTTCCCAGAACATATTGTCGTCGATTGTTTCTTCGGAGCAGTCAAACAAATCGAACGGCAGTACGTAAATCCCGCGTGATGCATATTTCTGCGGTATTCCTTTATTTGCAAAATCCGGCAATGCATTGTAATGGCGGCCAACAAGCACAACTCCGAATTTGTCAGGTGATTGATCTATTTCTTTTAGAGCTTTGCGCCCGAATTCAAACGCTTCCTGCTGACATCGCTGCTGCATTTCTATTGCGTATTCGAGAGCTGAACGAACTTTTTCCTTGCCCGGAATCCCAATTTTTACAGCAATATTGAAAAATTTATCGAATTCTCTTTCAAATCCGTTAGCAAAATTGAAGTTTTCAGTCAGAAGTGGAATATTTTGCAATCTATCTTTGAAAGCCTGCCGCAAATAAAACGCCTCGCCACTTACAAATACGCAGGTACAGTTGAAATCAAGTCTCTGCGGCTTTCGGTCTCCTGCATTTATTTCGAAAACAGCTGGAAGGAAAACATAGTCGGGCTTGAGATTTAACAGTTCTTCCATCAAACCAAGCGAAAGCTGTGCAGGAAAGCAGAAGGATGAAATTTCCCGCTCGAACCCTTTTTTATCGGGATTTTCAGGAATTACAACCCGAAAGCCTAACTGAGTGAAAAAGTTGTAAAACAGAGGATAAAGCGAATGCGTCAAAAACGAATTGTTAATTCCAATTGTTTTTGCATCCGATGGCAAATCGCTCGCTGGCGCATACTTTTCGAAAAACAAATGATTTCGCAAAGAAACATAATCGTATCTGCTAATGTTTGTATCGCGTTTAAGGTTGATTGAGTAATATTTATCGCAAGCACCGCCAAATGGATAGGTGCGATCCTCGATTTGTATCATGTTTATTGAGCATTTAAGATCGCATTTTTCTTTTCCGCCGCGGCAAATGAATGGCTTTTTGTATATTACTTCACGATTGATTAGAACGTCGAGGTCGAATTTTTTTTCTGTGCAGATGCCAAGATTTATTTTATTCAGGACGTCGAGAGCAACTCCGTAAGCTCCCATCAGACCTGGTTCTGGTGGTACAATAATTTCTTTGCCTGTGATAGCTGCCATAGCAATTGGCACGGCGCGATTATAGCAAACACCACCTTGCATAAAAATCTTGTTTCCAACTGGACGATTTCCTTTCACACGATTTGCGTAATTCATACAAACGGAATAAACAAGCCCTGCTACAATATTTTCGCGTGAAATTCCCTCTTGCTGAGCAGTTTTGATGTCTGAACCGATGAAAGCGGCGCATTGGTCGCTAAAATTTGGTGGGTTGTCTGCTTTCATTGCAAGCTGCTCTATCTCGTGCAGAGCTACTTTTAAACTCTCGTTTGCAGCTTCTTCCAGAAACGACCCGGTGCCTGCCGAACATGCTTCGTTCATAGCATAGTCTGCAGGAACACGATTTACAATGTAGGTGTATTTTGCATCTTGACCGCCAATTTCGAAAATTGTGTCCACATCTTTGTCGAAATGAACGGCAGCTGTGGAGTGTGCAGTTATCTCGTTAATTACAGATTCGGTTTCTGCGTGCAAAGCGGCAATATGACGTCCAGAGCCGGTTGTCCCAATTCCGATAATTTCAATTTTATCAGGCAGCTGTTGCCGAAGCTCGCGGTAGCAATTTTTGGCAGCTTCAATTGGATTGCCGTATGTATAAAGATAAGATTTTGCAAGAACTTGCTTATTTTCGGCACTTATTGCAACAGCTTTTGTGGTGGTAGAACCTACATCCAGCCCTATGATACAACGCTCTCCATCCATTGCTTTGCGAACAGCAATTTGCTCGAATAGAACTTTATCTGCATACTTTTGGAGTGGTGCCAGAAACGCAAACGAGCTTTCTTTGTGCTTGAAAATTTGCTCGCAATCAGCAATTGGTTCGAGTTCGTTTTCGGAAGCATATAGGGCAGCACCCAAAGCTTCGAAAACATCTGAATACTCTGATACTTCTGCGTTTGGATATTTAGCCTGCAAAAATTTCATTACAGCACTATTGCGTGTAACTCCACCCAGCAGCAACACTCGTTCTATTTTTTGCTTTTCGAACAATTCCTGAGCTTTTTCTGCTATCATTTGCGAAAGGCCTGCGGCAACCTCCGCCTTTGGCACACCTTTGTTTAGTGCGTGAGTGCAATCAGACTTGCAGAAGACCGAACAACGTCCAGATACTCTGAAAGGTTTGGCCTCTTCAGTAATTTCATTAATCTCGTCGAGCGAAAGGTTCATTCGCTTTATTTGTTGCAGGAAAAATTCACCAGTACCGGAAGCACACTGGTTTTTTGTAATGACACCCGATATTTTACCGTAACGGTCGAGAGTGTAAACAAGGAAAGTTTCGCTGCCAAGCGACGCAATTGCATCGAATCTGCCTGCACCATATACTTTGCTATAAGCTAATTCTGTTGCTTCGGGTTCTGAAATATTTTTTGCTTTGATAATTGACCTGAACTTTCTGCCAGTGAAGGCAGCCGGAATTTTGTTTAGATTATACTTTTGGTAAAAGTCTTTGATTATTTCCTGTGGAGTTCCATTGTGCGGTTGTACTTCCCAACTTTGAAGAGCAAAACCATCCGAACTTGTTCGGCTGATAATTGCTAATTTAACGCTTGAAGCACCTATGCAAATTCCTGCTGCTAATTGCATCGAACACCATTTTGATATTCCTCTTTTACAAAATTATAAATAAATCATTATAAATTACATTTAATTGTTTCTAAACAACACAAAAAAATATCGTCTTGTAAGTTGTTGATAAATAACGATTTGTTTAATCGAATTTTTTGGCAAGATATTTGATAAATTGTTTGTTGATAATATAGGGAGCGAAATTAAATTGAATTTCGACGAAAAAAAATACTTTCTGCGAACGCTTTTTAAAGCAAATTTTTTGGGCGTATTTCTTTTCGGGATTATTGTTGCAATCGGGATTTATGCCCTTTCGAGCAATTTACCGGACAATCAAAGTTCTGAGCAGACAGCAGTATCGAAACAAATCGACAAAACAGCTGAATTGCTTTGCAAATATATAGAACAAAATGTTTCTGTCAATTTCGAAAAAACTGCTTATGCAATAGACGAAAATTTAAAATTAGGCGCCGGATGGCGACTTGTTCCAGATATTCCATTTGATAAAATGTATTACGAAAGTATTCCATCTATGTACTTTGGCAATATTAATCTTAGCAGAAACGAAAAAAACAGAATACATCCTTTCCTCCAATCATTGAAATCTGTTTCCGGTAAAGATTTTCTTATCTTTCAACGAATAAGCGAAGACGGCGATATGTTCCTTGTAAACCACACTTTCTACAATCTCCCTGATAATTTCAATCTGAATTTGATTAGTCCGAAAAAAAATCGTTCAGCTGCTCTACTTATCGAAAAAATATTCAAAGGTCAGAGCTTCACTATCTTGCAAAATATTAACGATAATATTTATTCCGTTACATTCCGCCGGATAATCAACCGTCAAGGCAAAATTCTTGGTATGATGGGCATTCTCAACAAACTTTCAGGCTTTATCGATTTCAACATTTCCAAGATAAATTACAATATCACTTATTATGATGCATTCACAAAAAATGTTCTTCTTTCGTTTGGGGATTCGCCTCGCAAAAGCACATTAGCCTGGGCTGATAGCTTGCAACTTAGTAACATTGATTTTCAGACTTGCAGCTATGACTGGGGACGTTCAGCCGTATATTCAGGCAAATTGAACTTGCTGATTTTGTCAGAGTTCCCGCAGCAGCCCAAAATTATGCCGTCCGGATTACGGGCAAATGGTCTGAAAATGGTTCTCGCTGTTGCAATTCTTGTGATTGCGTTGCTTGTTTTTTATTCTGTGAGAGCATCGGACAATTTTGCTCTCAAATTGAAAGAAAAAGAGCGGGAACTAATCAAATTCCTTGACTACGTTGCCACAGGCAAAAGCCGTGAATTTGAAAACGAGATTATCGAGAAATCATTCAAAGGTCAAATCACAAACGATGAGCTTATTAAGTCGCTAAATAGAATTAATAAAACTATTTACGATTTGCAACAAGATAAATCTGATTTGCAGGATTTTATTGAAATTAAAATTAATCGCCTGCTTGACGTTGCCGATAAAATTGGACAACTGAAGACAAATGCCTCGCTTGCCTTCGATACCTCGATAGAATACATTACCAGCCTGACTGTTAAAATCACTCAACTTGCTACCACCGCCAACGAACTTGCCCGATGGGAGACCCCAGCCGATATTGCTTCTAAATTCGACAATAATTCGGCAAGAGAAAAAGTCAAACAAAAAGCAATTACTATTCAGAGCAAAGCCAAACTTCTTTCCGACAAACTTGATAAATTATTCACAGAATTAAACAATCTAAAGAAAATATCAGACCATACTTACCTTGTTGCTGTTAATTCTTCAATTTTTGCTGAAAAAGTAAGTTCAAACAAAATGGAATTATTATCGAACGAAATTAAGAAAATTTCCGAAAATCTTCTTAATTCGCTGGATCAGATCTATTATCTTGCTACCGAAGCACGCAACGCAATTTATGCTTGTAGCAACGACCTTGAAACTATTGAAATTGTTCTGGAAAATACCCCAACCCAATCTGATTTAGCCAAAATGTTGCTTGAATACTCCAAATTCAACGAGCGTCTTGCTTATATTTCCAATAAGTTCGATTCTGTGGTAGATGATTTTCGCACTATTCTCAAAAATACTGAAAACGCTAGAAGCGATTTATCAAAACTTGATGGTATTATTGAAGATTTAATTGATGTTTCTGAGAAAATATAGTGGCTGTCCGTAAAATTAAATATTATAAACGTAGATTTACTGATAATGATTTTTTCAAGTATAAACTATCTTCAAATCATATTATTGAAGAGACGCATTTAACCAATTTAAACACAAAAGTATCTTTATTGCCTTTCAAAATAGGAAACATAAACTTTGTTGCTAATAGCAAGTTTATTGAGATAGCAATCCCGAACAGAGAAAAATACACCAACCAAAATTTCCCCAAATGGATTTCCGGACTTATTGCCTACGAAGGGACTATCTTGCCGATAGTTGATTTAAAGCAATTGGGTGATTTTCAAGCAAGCACCCAACCATTTTGCACTCTTATTTTTAATGACGGGACATCCCGATTTGGTATAGAAGTTGATTTTGTGCGTTTCCCGCTCGATCATAATACGTTTTCAGCTACAGATAGTTCGTTGTATAGCAAGATTAAAATTCAGCAAAGAGATTATTATTTTCTAAACATTGAAATGATATTTGAATTAATGAATGAACTTGAATTTGAGTAATATTGAGCAACATATTGAATATTTCAGGGAAACATGCCGTCACCATTGCGATATTATAGAAACCTGTTTGCTTGATTACGAAAAATATCAAATATCGGAACTTTTAGCAAATGCGGCTAATTCAATCAATCAAATCAGACTGTCGGCAAAGAAATTGTCTGTTGATAATGCTGTTCTTATTGCTGATGCAATGCTCAAAATTGTATCTCTTGCAAAAGAAAAACGGTTAGATTTGTTTCCGAACGATATCGATGTTGTCTTGCGTGCAAACGATTTCTATTATTCAATCATTCAGTTTTCCTCGTTTGAAATTCTGGAATTGCTTAATTCCGAATTTGCAATTATCAATGAGATTACGAGCGAATTGCAATCGATTGCTGCACCTCATAGAATAAAAAAAGTGCAGCCAACCAGAGCCAAATCCAAAACATCTTCCAACGAGCAGCAAAGCAAAGGAATATTGCTCGAGAAATTCAAGTATGCGATAGTGCGTTCTGTCAGTACAATCGAACACGTACTGGAGCAGTCTGAAACGCAAAATGCAACAATAGATGTGGTCCCAATTTCGCAAGCATTGAATGCAATCAAGGGAGCAGCAATAAGTGCTGGAGTTTCCAAAGCATTCGACCTTGCTGATGCATTGAGCGACTTCATTCGTTTCCTTGCCGATCATAATCTTCCAATTAATCCGTATCAGATGGATTTATTATTGAGCTGTAATCGATTGTTCAAAGAAATTGCGGCTACAAGTGCCATCGCAATCATCGACAAAATCAAAGACTATAGCGACTATATCGATACCTATTCTGATTTTCTGCGTTCATTTCTGACAGACCAGGAACAATTGCAACCAACGCCTTCGGCTAAGTTATCAAGTGACGAAATTCTTCCGATTGTAATCTCTGGTAGTGATACAACTGAAATTGCTTCGGACGATAAACTCTATTATTTTGGTTACAAATCTTCTCAATTCAATGATTATTCTAAGTATAACAGATTGCTCGATGCTACTGTCGGTATTATTTCCAACCTAGCTCCAATGGCCAATTCTATCGGAAACCTGAAATCTTTGAAATCGCTTATCCGACAGATACTACTCGATAATAATAACATCTTGTATAATATCACAAATACCGAAACGCTTACTGAAATTGCAATAAACAATTCAAAGAAACTTGATGATCTTATTTCTCAATTAGATCTATTCTCTTCTTCGGCTGATGAACATCTGCAAAACATAAAAAACAGAATTAATACTATTTATAACGGTCTTTACAATTTCCGTTCAATTGCTTTTGGTGATATAGTCCGTGGCTACAATGAGCTTGCAAATGATTTGGCAAATTATTCAAACAAGAAAGTAAGCCTTAAAATTGCAGGTCGATTTGTTCGAGTTGGTGCTGAATTGCATACTTTGCTTGAAATATTGCTTCCGCAGTTGCTTCGCGATATTATTTTGAACAACATCGAACCTCCCAATTTGCGGAAAAAGAAGTCGGAAATGGCTGAGATTTCTATTTCTGCCCGCACTTTGGGCGGTAAGCTCTTTATTGAAATTGTTGATGATGGCAAAGGTGAAAATGCAACTACTATCGCGAGTCGCTTGGAAGGGCTTATCAATTTGATTAGCAATAACAACGGTAGAATTGATATTAGTTCTAAACCAGATTCCGGCACCAAACTTACTATTTCATTCAATATGAACTATGTTTTGCTGAAATCTCTCGTTTTTGATGTCGATGGCAATCTCTATGCAGTCCAAATTCTAAATTGCGAGGCTCTTATAGACGAAAAGACTTTTCGCGAGCAGTTCCCAAACACCAACTCTATTGACATTCGAAAAGTCTTAAATATTGAAGCCGAATATATTGCAAAGAATAAACCTGTTCTGTTGGTAAACGACGTTAATAGCAATTTCGCTTTGATTTTCGATAAATTTATCGGGGAAGCGGAACTTGTGCCTTCGCCACCTAACAAACTTCTCAGTGATACTCCATTTATTGCTGCATCGTCAGTTTACAACAACAAGCCAGTAATGATAATTGATGTGCAGAAACTACTTAATATGTTTATTAATCAGAACAATAATTGATTTAAGTTCATTCGAAAAAGCAATTACACCATCTTCGTGCCCACTTAATGCAAAAATTCCTTCGTCGTAAGGAAAACCTGAAACATAATCTTTTGCTTCAAGCGCAATTCCCACTGTGCCATACTCAGAAACGCCATTAGTTTTAGCTCCATCTTTGATTAATTTTTCCCAAATTCTTTTATTATGCAGGTGAGCAACAAACTTTGTATTAGGTTGTGCTTCATAAATTGCTATGTGAGTAATAGTTTCAGACGAAGGTTGTCTTAACCCACTATAAACTAATGTATTCTGCAAAATATCGTAATCGTGAATAATTGAATAATCACTACAACTGAGAATTGCTTCGCCACCAGTTTGCGAGCCGCTAACGATGAACTTATCGTTCCATTTCTTGCTTACGTTGCCATACCCAATCCCACCCGGAAGCATTCCGATTAAGTTTTTTATTTTTAATTCATTTCTCAATACTTGCAAATCAACTATATTAATTGCATCGGGATATTCGTTCCCTATGCAAATTGTATTGTATTTGATATATCCTTCACTCATTTTCTCTTAATTGCTTTGAAAAAATAATAAAATGCAGCAAATACTCCAATTGCTGCAAACAATAATATAAAAAGAGGAGAAGAGCTATATTTTTTATCTATCCACCATCCAAGCAATGTAAATAATACAACTGGAATTGCCATCTGCATCCCTAAATTCATAAGCGGAGCCATCTCTCTTATGGAGCGGAAAAGTGCGTCCTTGACTTTTTGTTTGCTTTTAGAAGCCATACTCCACGAGCGTTTTAAGTATGTCCTCTAAAAAAATGTTTTTCGATGAGCCATACCATTTATCGTCGGGGACAAGCACAATTGAGCCGTATGTAGAGGGATTTTGCGGGTCAAATACAGAACTGTTTTTGCGTGTATATTCCTCCGGACGAAATTCATTATCGTAATCGTGCACAGATACTGTGCAACCAAATTCGATTAACTTTCCTGTTTCAACCGGATTGCCCTGTATTCCGAAAAATGCAAATGGCACTTTGAAACGGACTACATACACAGTATCCTGAATGTCAGATATTGCCATAATATCGTGTGCTGCAATTTTCTGGTATGGTTCCAATTCATCTGTCGTACTTACCTTTACCGAGGCAGTTCTATCCAAAAAGTTACCAGGAAATATTTTGATATTGTATATTCCACCTTCGATGCTTTCTTTGAACGTTACTTTATTCCCTTTCAGATTTGCAAAACGATTGCTTCCATCGGTATTAACGTTGAACCAAACTTCTACATAATCGCAAATGCAGGTATCGCAATTTTGGGGAACAATCCTATCATCTTTCACTTTAACCGTCATATATAAATATGATTCATCCCACGCTGAACTTACTGAAAACGACAAATCTTCACTGCCGCCCCACCAAAAGGCACCTTTCGGAACGAAATTTATATTATCAACATATACTTCCGAGCTATAGCCTTTGTATACCTGACGTCCTCTTCTATAAGACGGAATAGTTGTATATTCTGCAAAAAATCGCGTTTTGCCTGTATTTGTTTCAATGAATTTATCCGTATTATACAAATTCTGATAGTTTTTATAAGATTCATATGTGTACTCACCAATTCTTTCTGTTAGAAATTCGTCCAACATAATTAAAGCACCATTATCAAAGCGGTATCCTCGTATAAGCCAATTGAACTGCTTGTGTTTCTGAGTAACATAGCAGGCATTGTCCCTAATTACAACTCCAATTTCAAGCGGAAGCTCCACAAATTCATAAGCAAATTGTCCGGCTTTGACAAAATATCCATCTATATCTACAAACAAATACACTTGCATAATTCGCCCACGTTGTCCGGCAATCCTCACAGAGAAAGCCGCATCAGGCACCCCATCACCCGAAAAGTCGCCTACATCCCATCCCCAGATTGTATAATCGCTTCCCTGCGGGAATTCACTCTGCAAGTCTTGAATCATTTCTTTGTTGAAATAATTTTCTAATCGTCGGGATAGTTCAGGGAAACGTATTCCATTCTGTGAATATGCAAATTCACTAATGACAAAGAAAAATAATATGAGGCAAATCAATTTTCTCATTTTACTTTCGACAATATTTCATCACGAAGTTCTTTAATATCGCCAGAAATTCTGGCTCCCATTTGCGAAACAACACGTGCTCCGACAGCCGACGCAATATGCCCGGCAATGACGGGATTACCAGTTGTGATAATTCCATACATAAAGCCACCAGCAAAGCAATCTCCTGCTCCTGTGGTATCGACCGGACGAGCCGGATAGGACGGTATCCTGTAAATATTTCCTTCCCATTTTACAATGGAACCGTTCCCGCCAAGAGTAACAACAACATTTGGACATTCACGGCTTAATGCTTCAACTGCATCTTCTACATTTTGCTTGCCTGTGTAGCAAATCGCCTCGTTTTCGTTGCAGAAAATAAGGTCGGATTGATTTACTACTTTTTGCAAATTTTCTCGAAAACTATCTATAATGAATACATCAGAGAAAGTAAGCGACACCTTTGTCCCGTGCTTTTTTGCTAATTCTACGGAATAGAACAGTGCTTCGGTGCTACTTTGTGCAGTGAATTTATATCCTTCGGCATAAATCCATTGCGAGCGAGATATTATTGTTTCGTCAATATTATGCTTGCCAAAAAATGCTGTAGCTCCGAGCGAAGTATGCATAGTGCGTTCGCTGTCAGGTGTGATAAACACAAAGCAAGTTCCCGTGGGATAGTTGTCGAGCATTTCAGCTTTCAGTTCTATGCCTAATTCAATAAATTCGTTAGCATAGAATTGCCCGAATTCGTCTTTTCCTAACACAGTTGAGTATGCTGCTTTGCCTCCAAGCTGCGAAAAACAAATAATTGTATTTGCCGCTGCCCCACCGCTACACCTGTTGAATTTTCGATGAGAATATTTTTCGAGCAATCCACGTTGCTTTTCGCTTTCGACAAGTCGCATCTCGCCTTTCTTTAGACCTAATTCCGCAAGCTCGGTTTCCTCGACTTCGTACTGAATATCAACAAGACCATTCCCTAATCCAAATAGTTGAATATCTTTCATAGTAAATCCAAAAGTTTTATGCAATTAAGCAAAAATAAAGATTTTTTGATGATTAGCAAAGATAATAGTAGAAAAAGTTTGTCGGGTTGGTTATTATTTACCATTCGACTTTATTATTAAAGTAAAATATACAGCTACAATTATTGCAACGCCTCCTGTTGCAAAAAATGTAGCAGAGCTGCCGAATTTATACCATAATAATCCTGCTATTGTGCTTGCAAGCATTGTGCAAATACTTTGAAATGCCGAATATGCACCTATCGCTGTTGCCGTGTCTTTTTTGTCTGTTACGTTCGACAACCAGGCCTTAGATATTCCTTCCGTTGCGGCGGCATATATCCCATAAAGGAAAAACAAACCATAAAATACATATAAATTTTCGTTCAATGCAAAGCCGAAATAAACAACAGAAAAAATCACTAATCCAAGGATAAAAATTCTTTTAAGACCAAATTTGTCGGCTATTATCCCAAGTGGTAACGAAAATATTGCATATATCAGATTGTAAAAAATATATGTGCCAATAACCATCGAGTCGTCGAGCCCGGCTTGCTTGGCTTTGAGCAGTAGGAACACATCTGAGCTGTTGAACAAAGTAAATAGTAACAATCCAACTACTATTTGCCGGTATGTTTGCGGGCTTTCCTTCCAATACTTAATAAATGAGAAAAATCCAGTCCTTTCTTGTTTTTTTCCAGTTGTCTTTTGCTTGTCTTTCAGAAAAAATGTAAAAAGTATTGCAAACATTCCTGGGATAAATGCTAGATAGAAAAGCGTTATGTAGTCTTGTGGATAATAATAAAGATATAGCAATGCTAATAGTGGACCGATTACTGCACCCAATGTATCCATAGAACGGTGGAAACCAAACACTTTGCCTTTCGTCTCTTGCGTAGCTTCGTCCGAAAGCAAAGCATCTCTTGCGCCGGTACGAAGCCCCTTCCCAAATCTATCCAGTGTCCTCGAAAAAAGCACCCACAGCGGGTGTGCAAGCATTACAAGCATTGGCTTTGATATTGCACTCAGAGCATATCCCATTCGAACAAACGGCACTCTCTTTCCGGTTACGTCCGATAGTTTACCGAAATAGCCTTTGCTAAGCCCAGCTGTGGCTTCGGCTATTCCTTCCAATAGTCCTATGAATAATATTGAAAAGCCTATTGTTTTTAAATAAATTGGAAGAACCGGATATAGCATTTCGCTTGCTATATCTGTAAA
>CALGXJ010000084.1 GCA_937936035.1 Eximiradius proteiniborus | reverse complement strand
TCGAAATGTGATGATGGAACGATTAAATGCTTTTGAGGGTGTTCGTGCTTATAAGCCCGATGGCACTTTCTATTGCTTCGCTGATTTTAGCCATTACGAAAAAGATTCCCGCAAGCTTAGCGAATTCCTTCTTGAAAAAGTTCGCGTCCTGACTGTTCCCGGTATTGAATTCGGTATGGATGGTTTCTTGCGTCTCTCCACTTGCGGTTCTATTAAAGATATTACCGAAGGTATAGAGCGCATTAAATGGGCTTTAGACCCGAACTCACCGAACGAACTTTATATTGGTGAACGTAAATTAGTGAGGGATTGGCTATGAAATATTTAGAATTTCCTACTCCAGCCTCCAAGCACGCACGTGAATATGCAAGCGATTTCAAACTTGCTAATCACGGACTTCAGCATTTAGATAGAGTTTATTGGAATTTGCCAACTCCTGCTCTCATCGAAGAATCTGTCTTTCGTGGCGAAGGTCATCTTACTTCTGGAGGTGCTCTCGTTGTAAATACTGGCAAATGGACGGCGCGCGCTGCAAACGATAAATTTATCGTTGATGAAGAACTTACCCGCGATAAAATTTGGTGGGGTGTATATAATCGTCCGGTTACTCAAGAAAATTTCAATTCTTTACTCACTCGCTTGTTGGCATATTGGCAGGGTGAAGAGCTCTTTGTTCAGGATTGCTACGTCGGAGCCGACCCAAATTATCGTATGCCAATTAGAATAGTTACTGAATACGCCTGGCAAAGCCTTTTTGCTCGCAATATGTTCATTCCGATCGAAAATCGCGATGCTTTAAAGAACCACGTCCCTGAATTCACTCTGTTTGCTGCCCCATCATTTAAAGCCGACCCCAAAATTGACGGCACTCGAACCGAAACCGCTATGGTAATTAATTTTGCAAAACGTATGGCTATTGTTGCTGGCAGTATGTATGGCGGCGAAATTAAGAAAACTATCTTTACAGTTATGAATTTCCTTAAACCACTCGAAAATGTTATGGCTATGCACTGCTCAGCTAACGTTGGCAATGATGGTGGTGTAGCTCTATTCTTCGGGCTTTCAGGTACTGGTAAGACAACTCTTTCTGCCGACCCGCGTCGTAAGCTTATTGGCGATGATGAACACGGGTGGAGCGACGAAGGTGTTTTCAATTTCGAAGGTGGATGCTATGCAAAAGTTATTCGCCTTTCTGCTGAACACGAACCAGAAATCTACTCCTGCACTCGTCGCTTTGGCACTATTCTGGAAAATGTTATCTACGATCCGGCTTCTCGCAAAATTGATTTGGACGATGATATGCTTACTGAAAATACACGTGCTTCCTATCCACTCGACTTTATTCCTAACTCCCTGCCTGAAAAGATGTCACGCACTCATCCAAAAGACGTCATATTCCTTACTTGCGATGCAACCGGTGTACTTCCTCCAATTGCTCGTCTCGATATGAACCAGGCTATGTATCATTTCATCAGTGGCTACACTTCCAAAATCGCTGGAACAGAAATCGGGCTTGGTATCGAACCAGAAATTACTTTCAGTGCCTGCTTCGGCGCACCTTTTATGGTTCATCATCCATTCTATTATGCTAATTTGTTGCGTAGCAAGATGGAAAAACACGGTACTCGATGCTGGCTTGTAAATACCGGTTGGGTTGGCGGTAAATTCGGAGTTGGTAAACGTATTAGTATTCGCCATACCCGTAATATGCTTAATGCTGCTTTGGACGGTTTGCTAGATAATGTTGAATACAGAACTGACAAAGTTTTCGGCTTCCGCGTTCCACTTACCTGTCCGGGCGTTCCCGATGATGTGCTCGAACCATCTAACGCTTGGGGAAATAAAGACGAATACTGGAGCAAATATGATGCTCTTGCCGCCCGCTATATCGAAAACTTCAAATTGTTCGAAAGCGGTTGCCCTGATGAAGTCAAAAAAGCCGGTCCTCAACGTCTGGTGCGTAACTATTAATTAATGCACTCTTATATATTTCTATGGCTGTCCATTGATATTGGACAGCCATTTTTATTTAATCTGAGTTAATTGTAATTCTATTTATTTCTTATTCTTTTATATAAATATTATGTGTTCCGACAGATAATAGAATTTATTTCAGGAGTATAAAAATCAATAACATCTTAATTTATTCCATACCTAAACAAAAAAACTGCCATTGCAAGGCAGCTTCTCTTTTCGTGGGCCTGGAGGGACTTGAACCCCCAACCGACGGATTATGAGTCCGGCGCTCTAACCAATTGAGCTACAGGCCCCACTTGTTTTAACCTATGAAATCTCGTTATATAGACATTTCATAGACTACAAAAATAATAAAAAATCAATAAAATACAAATTAATAATTAAACAATCCTAAGTATATGCCTATCTGCAATCCTAATCCATTACTATTCATATCACTTGGCGTATTTTTCAGTTCTGCATCTTTATTAAATGTCCATTTTTTATCTACCAACGGATTATCAAAAGTCAGGTTATAATGAACATTTGCACGTATCATCGCGAAATTGGTAACCGCGTACTCAATACTCAATTGTGGCTGAACCATCATAAATTTGTTCTCAATTCTATTCATTTTAGCTGAACCGACTATTATGTTATCTACGTCTTTCCAGTCAATTCTAGTGGGCGTCTCTGTTGTTTCAAGGATGTAATTACCCCATCCTAAATTAACACCTGGAAGTACCGCCAAACCTTTTACTGGAACTATTCCATAATCAATCGAAAATCCATTAATCGCCACTTTTAGTTCTGCAGTTCTTTTCAAATTTGTAGAAGAATTTTCTTTTTCCGAAATCTTGCTCCCACTTACTCCATAAAAACCAAGTCGGGTGTTTGGAATAACAACTAACCCTGTAAACCCGTGCACTCCACCTAACGTGAATATTCCGCTAAACTTATCTAAACCAAGCTTATCTGCAATATATTTGTTGAGTTCATCATAATTTAGCGTCAAAAAAGTAAGTTGATAACCAGCACCAACTGAAAAATATGGATTGCTTTCGCTTTTCAATGGCTCAGTTTCGAATGAATAATTATCCAACTCGTCATCTTGTGCTAATATGCTTGAAGTAGCTAATAATACAAATAATAATAAAAACAATACTTTTTTCATTTTCCCCTCAGATTAATTTATTTGTCATATCTTTTTTAACGAATTAACTACTGAATTAATTTATTAAATAAATGATAAGGACCTCATTTTCGTTAATATTATTTTGTATAAATTGGCAAATAGATATGAAAACAAAGAATATTTCTGAAAATTTTCTTGCTATCGAAGAAGTATATTCATCTTATGAAAAATCCCAAATTGTTGTTCTTCCAGTGCCTTATGAACATACTACAAGCTACGGACAAGGCACTTCTCTCGGACCCGAAGCCATTATTGCCGCTTCGCATTATGTCGAATTTTATGATGAAGAATTCCACAGTCAGCTTTGCTTCGATAAAGGTATTGCAACACTTTACCCAATTGAATTTAATGGAAAATACGACAAAGACGCACTGGATGTGATTGAACAAACCGTTGATAAACTCCTAGCTGATGGCAAACTTGTGGTTACTCTTGGTGGCGAACATACAATTTCTACTGCTCCCATAAAATCTCACTTCAAAAAATATCCCGATATGTCAATTTTGCATTTCGATGCTCATTCCGATTTACGCGAAAATTATGAAGATAATCCATATTCTCACGCTTCCTTTATGCATCGGGTTGTAGAATTTTTTGGCACGAAAAATATCACTCAGGTTGGTATTCGTGCCCAATGTATCGAAGAAGCCGATTTTATCAGACAAAATAATATTAATACATTCTATGCTTGGCAAATTCGTAGAAAAATCTGGGGTGATAATTGGCAGAAAGCTGTTGTCGATACTCTCTCTGAAAACGTTTATGTTACATTCGATGTCGATTGTTTCGACCCTTCTCTTATGCCATCAACCGGCACTCCCGAACCTAGCGGACTTTTCTATGCTGAAGTCTTGGATATTTTCTACGAAATGCAAAAGCAAAACAAAAAAATTATCGGCTTTGATGTTGTTGAATTGTCCCCGATTGAAGGATTGCACCACCCAGATTTGACCACTGCCAGCTTGGTTTATAAATTAATGCACTATTTGAAATTTTAGCTATGGAACATCACCTTTTAAGAGACTTATTAATTATTATTAGCACTTCGATTTTCGTTGTTTTTTTGTTCCATAAGCTCAAATTACCTTCAATCGTTGGTTTCCTG
The DNA here is from genome assembly GCA_937936035.1 of Eximiradius proteiniborus. GTDB lineage: Bacteria > Bacteroidota > Ignavibacteria > Kapaibacteriales > UBA2268 > JAKIZO01. The sequence continues at coordinate 701 of CALGXJ010000084.1, read as the reverse complement.
CTCACAGGCATGCTTATCGGTCCTTTTGGATTGAAGCTTATCGCTGATTTGTCTCAGGTACAACTTATTGCTGAAGTCGGTGTTATTCTAATTTTGTTCTCCGTTGGAATAGAATTTTCTCTTACTAAACTCTTCTCTATCAAACGCAATGTGTTCGTTGGTGGTGGATTGCAAGTTGGTATTGCAATTGCATTGTCTATTTTGCTCTTTTCATTCTTGAATTTTAAACTTAATCAGGCAATTTTTATTGGTTTTTTAATTGCTCTTAGCTCTACTGCTTTGGTGATGAAAATTATTTCTCACCGTTTAGGCACCGATAGCCCGTCGGGTAGGCTTTCTTTGTCTATTTCAATTTTCCAGGATTTAGCTATTTTGCCTATGTTTTTGATTATTCCATTACTTGTTGGTGGAGACGTCAATATTGAAAAAGAAATATTAATACTTTTGGGCAAAACTCTGTTTATTGCCGGTTTTATCTTCGTTTCTGTCAAATATATAATGCCAAATTTGATTTTTCAGATCGCTAAAACTCGTATCAAAGAATTGTTTATCCTTGTCATTTTGTCTATTTGCATCATTACTGTATGGATTTCTTCTTTAATCGGAATCTCTTTGGCGCTCGGTGGATTTATTGCCGGGCTTATTATTTCTGAAACTGAGTATAGCGAAGAGGCACTTTCAAACATTGAACCATTCAAAGA
>CALGXJ010000083.1 GCA_937936035.1 Eximiradius proteiniborus | reverse complement strand
GTATCTAAAAAGAAATGATTTTTTGCATAATCATAAGGACGTATTGAAAAATACTGTTTGCTTGCTCCACCACGAACATCAACGTATTTTCTTTGTCCACGCCTTTGAGAAAAAACTGATTTCAAAAACAAAGGTCCAAATTGGAAATCTGCCCTAACCCCAAATAATGCACTGCCTCCTCCTATCAATGTAGAAGGAATTTGAAAATCAATATTCCCAAACTCTAACTTTTTAATAATATCGTCATCATCACCTTCGTATGCAACTTTAAACTCATTTTCATATTCGAACTGACGACGTGTGTTCCAATTAGTTCCTAATCGTAATTTATCACCAATCTGACCTGTAACATTAACTCTAATATCCTGTTGGAAAATTGGGGATGATTGCGATTGCCCAAAAGAAGATACAGTCCCTAAATTTTGAGAATCCCATCGCCAACCTATTCTTAAGTTCACTTCCCCATTAACATTGATACTAACTGTTGGTTTCCCAAAAATACTTGAAATTGGGCTTGGGGGAATAGGTATTGTAAGTCCGGTAGATTGTCCAATTAAAGCAGCGAGATCACCACCTGAAAGTGCTTTCTTCAAGTCGTAACTTGTTGTAAGAGAATCCCAGATTTGATGTTGTAAATAGTTTTTTCTCTGCAAAAGAAATTGTTCAAAGTCTACAGGATATGTATTATTAATAATAGTTGAATCAAAAAGCTCAGTATATCTGAATTCATTCAGTGAACTATCCAAAAAAGCAGTTGATGTTATATAATTTGGTAATTTCTGGCGATAATAAATATTTCTGTCAATTTCTGGGGCTTTGAGAATCTTTAATCTATCCTGCTGAACAGTATCTCTCCCAAAAATCATTGAGTCATAGATTTTAATGTCGTCAATATTATATCCAAGTGCATAAAATAAATTAGGCGAAAGTAAATATAAAACAGGAAGAAAAGAGTTGTTTATTTGAGTTGATTTGTTGGAATTCTGTGTGAAAGATTGTAATAATGCAAGCAGACTTACACCAAGGATTATTTTTACAACAGTTTTTTGCTTAAAATTGCCCAACTTTCTTTTCAAAATTGTTCGTAATAATTAATTAACAAGAAGTAAAAAATATTATTACACTTTACATAAATAAAACTACAAGTTACAAAAAAGTATAAACTTAATAAAAGCAAATTAAGTAGTCTGGGCAATATTCAATAACAATTCTGCATTTGTCCAACATATAACAAAGAACATTATTGCATACCTACAAATGTGTAGATACGCTTAATCTATGTAAATGCGCACCATTTCCATATTGAGAAAAGCCATAGTCAATGTTAAAGTCTTCAACGACTATCCCTAATCCGCCACAGAAACCAGTCATACCCTTATCAAAAGTGCTCGCAATTTTTGAACGAATATGGTTATTATAACCAACTCTTAATTGTAAATATCTGCCTAAATATATTTCTCCACCAAGTGAAAAATTTCTAAACTTACTTATGAAGTTTTTAGATTTATCTGCAAGGTGATGAAAATTAATATTTGCTAACAACGGCAATCCGCGTAATCTATGATTGGCACCTATGCGAACATCTAAAGGCATATTTTCTTTACGTCCTTCCAAAGTGGATAGTTGAGTGCCCGCATGCAATATGCTGAATGCTAAATTTGAACGTCCATCGGGAAGCAAATAGATTAATCCCGCATCAATAGCCATTGCCGAAGTCGAGGCTTTTTCTAATGAGAGATAAGCAAATTTTAATGTAACACCATAGTAAAGATTATTATCGAGAGTATTGGTATAAGATACGCCAAACATCAGATCATTTGCTGAAAATGAGCCGGGAAGTTTATTCCCATCGCTATCATAATAATCAAATGATCCATAAGAAGTAAAAGACACACTTCCGGCTAATCTGCCAATATTATCAAAATCGTTAATAAATACTAAATTTCCACTATTTACATCAAGAACGTGTTTTGTGAAACTAAAAGAAAAATTGTTGCTTTCTACTGTTGAAAGTGTTGCCGGATTGTAAAAAACAGCGCTTGGGTCGTCAATTACTGATGCAAAACTACCACCAAGGCCAGCTGCACGAGCACTCGCAATATTCCTCAAAAAATTAAAAGGTGTATTATCCGCATAAACAGCGACATTCAATAAAATAAAAACAACAAAAACCACTTTTTTCATAAATCATCCAAATAACTTATGCAATTACGCAGAAAGCTTGATTTTATTGATAGCGTCTATAAATACTTTTGGCGGTCGAACTGGTTTCATAGTCTCTTTGCTCATAAAACAATGGGTGGTAAATCCTTCGCAAATGAGTTCGTTATTACGTGTAATTCTGTACTGGAATTTCAGAATTGGCTCTAATTGCCATTCCAACGATGCTTCTATGTCAAGCAAATCGTCGTAATATGCTGATTTAACATACTTCAAATGACTTTCCATCAAGGGCAAATAATAACCATATTGTTCTAATTCTGCGTAACTTAATTTAAAATGCCGCATCAATTCAACGCGACCTACTTCGAAATAAGTAAGATAGTTGCCGTTATATACAAAACCCATTTTGTCTGTTTCAGCATAGCGAACTCTAATTTGAGTTGTATTTTTCAAATAAATTTTATTCATTTTCATTTTTCAGAGTATTTTTCAAAAATTTCAATTAATCTTTCAAAATCATCAATAGAATAAAAATCAAATTCAATAGTGCCACTTTGTTGAGATTTAGGCGTAATTCTAACATTTGTTGCAAATAAATGCCGCAATCTATTTTCAATTTCTTCCAACTGCAATGCACTTTCTTTTGGAAGAATGTCTTTTTTATCCTTTTGTGGAGCAATGCGTTTGCCATCGATTGTAAACTTGACCTTTCCTTTTTGAATATCGCGAACGAGCATTTCTGTAGCACGAACAGACAATTCCTTCTCGATGATTTCATTCGTTGCAGCAATCATCTTAAGTTGATCGTCCAGTGAAAGCAATGTGCGGGCGTGCCCCATAGAGAGCTTTTTCTCACGAACCAATTCTTGTATACTTTCGGGAAGTTTCAGTAACCGAAGGAAGTTTGTTACAGTCGAACGATCTTTCCCGACACGTTCGGCAACTTGCTCTTGTGTGTAGTTGCATTCTTCGATAAGTCTGTTGTAGCCGTGAGCAATTTCTATCGGATTTAAATTTTCGCGTTGCACATTTTCGATAAGAGCAATTTCGAGCATTTGCTTATCGCTGACATCATCAAGCACATAAGCAGGGATTTGCTTCAGCCCGGCAGCTATTGATGCTCGAAGACGACGTTCACCAGAAATAAGTTCATACCCGTTAATTGAATGCCTTACCGATATTGCCTGTATTACACCGTGTTTTAATATTGAGTTCTTTAATTCTTCCAAAGCTTCAGGAGCAAAATCTCGTCGCGGCTGATAAGGATTACGTTTTATTTTGTCAATATCAATAAATGATACTGTGCCTTTTACTTCATCTTTGCTCTCATTTTCAGATGTTATTTTGAAACCTTTGTCTTTGTTGAATTCAACAGAAGGGATTAAAGCCCCCAAGCCTTTGCCTAAACCGTGCTTAACTTGAACTTTTTTAGTATTTTTATCTTGTTCTTGTGGCATTTTTTCAAGCTTTATTTATTAATAGAATTTCGTTTTAAAATTTCCGAAGCAAGTTCGAGATAATTTGCTGCTCCTGAACAGGTCGCATCATAAAGGAGCACGGGTTTCCCGTGTGAAGGTGCTTCTGATAGTCTCACATTTCTTGAGATCAAAGTATCAAAAACTTTTCCGTCAAAATGCCGGCGAACTTCTTCGACAACTTGGTTAGATAACCTCAATCGGGAATCATACATTGTTAGCAGAACACCTTCAATATCGAGTTCAGGATTAATATGCAACCTCACGATTGAGATTGTATTAAGTAATTGTCCCAATCCTTCTAACGCATAAAATTCACATTGAACGGGAATAAGCACTGAATTAGCAGCTGAAAGAGCGTTAAGAGTAAGCAAACCGAGTGAAGGAGGACAATCTATTATTATAAAAGCATATTTATCGCGAACTTTTTTCAAAACATTTCTTAGGACAAGTTCACGATTTTCAATATTAACCATTTCGATTTCAGCACCAACTAAGTTTATGTGAGAAGGTAGAAGATCTAAATTTGGCATCTCTGTTTTCAAAATAGCTTCCTCTGGGGGAAGTTCATTAACGAGCACTTCGTAAATTGTATTGTCAAGCTGCTTTGTGTCGAACCCAATTCCACCCGAGGCATTTGCCTGAGGATCAATATCAACAAGCAGAACAGGCATATCGCTTGCAGCAAGCGAAGCAGCTAAATTAATAGAAGTGGTCGTTTTCCCAACACCACCTTTTTGATTTGCAATTGTTATTATTTTTCCCATTTTTAATAATTCCAGATTTCGCCAAATTTAATATTAAAAAAAGTAATTGCCGAAAGCACAAGACTATGGCGAATTACTCCATTTTCTATCAATGTTCGTATTTCTTTTAATGGCACTAATTTTACTAAAATGAGCTCATTTTCGTCAAATTTTTGTTCAAATTTCTTTTCGCAGTCAAACCATACATAGTGATAACATTTATTCCCAAGAAAAGCAGGATTCGGCTCGACAAATCCAACTAACTCTGCTTCAAGCAATCCTGAATATCCGGTTTCCTCTTTACATTCACGTTCTGCAGCATTTTGGGGATCTTCATTGGTTTCTATGAGTCCGGCAGGAATTTCAAGTGAAATATTATCTGTTCCGTGCCTGTATTGTTCCACCAGCACTAGTTCTTTATTTGATGTTATTGGTAGAATATTAACCCAATTTGGTGATTTTAGTGCAACAAATTTCGACTTTGTTTGTTTTACTGGATGAATCCTTGTATAATAATATAAATCGAAAATCTTGTAATTTCCTACGTATTCTTCTCCAACGGTTTCCCAGCGACAAATATCCATATTCTATGAATAATCAAGTTATAAATAGCAAAAATAAGTAAATTTTTTAAGCTAATCAAATTTACCTAAAAACGAGTTTTAATAAATAATTCTCAATAAATTATGTTTTTATAAGTAATCGATTTCTATAACTTGTTGGGAGCCGTCGCTCATATTTTTGAGAACCACTGAATTTTGTTTTAACTCTTCTTCTGCAATAATAATAACAAATGGAATATTTAGTTTACCGGCTTCCCTCATCTGTGCTTTCATTGAGCGTCTTTGAATATCACAAATGACTTTTTTGCCACTAAGCCGTAATTTTTCGGCGATTTTGAAAGCAATATTTGAATAATTCGGATCAGCAGATACTATATAATAATCCGCTATTATACTTGGAGAAGGAATTTTGTCAATGCTTTCTAAAATCAAGAGAAGTCGTTCAACACCCATTGCAAATCCAACAGCTGGTGTATCTTTTCCTCCAAGTTGTGAAAATAGACTATTGTATCTTCCGCCTCCACCAAATGAATCTTGTGCACCGAGACTATTATGTTGAAGCTCAAATACTGTATGATTGTAATAATCAAGACCGCGAACAAGCCGGGGATTGATTTTATATTGAATGTTAAGGTAATCTAATATTT
>CALGXJ010000082.1 GCA_937936035.1 Eximiradius proteiniborus | reverse complement strand
ACTTACGAAAGTAACAATCTGCAATGGAAAAGCAATTATACAATATTATCTATTTGCAATCCAATAAAATCCCATCACGCATTGAGCTTAGATCAACGTCTTGGATGCTTTATGCCTAAAAATATTATTGTTTTCGAGGATGATGACGGAACTGTGAATATTATGATGATGAAAGGCGACCCAAATAAAATGAATGAATTTTTTCCTGGTCTTGGCATTGGCGAAATGGCTGCCAAAACAATGAGCGAATTAATCAGTATAATTAATAATTCCATTTGATTAGAGGCTAAAATGGATAATTTCGTGATTTGTCAGGTGTGTGGTGCCAAAATAGATGTAAGTAAGGCTCTTTATTTGCAAATAGAACAGACATTAAAAAATCGTTACGAACAGGAATTTCACAAAAAAGATGAGCAATTCAAACAAGCAATGGCACAATTGGAAAACCAACGTCGAGAAATAGAAGCAGAAAAGTTTCGTATAAATCAAATTGTCCAGGAACAAGTAGAGGCACGCCTTACGAGCGAAAAACCACAACTTGAAGAAAATCTAAAAAATCAAATCTATAACGAAAACAAAACCCAAATTGAAGCATTAAAACAGGAATTGAATGAAAAGTCTCAGAAAATTGCTGAACTCAATAATGCGTTAGCTGAAGTAGAACGTCTGAAACGTGAAAATCAGGAAATCGAATCTCGATTAAAGCTTGAATATGAGAAGCAACTTACTGATAGCATTCTATTAGAGCAAGAAAAATTACGTAAACAATACGAGGACAATTTTTTGCTCAAACTTAAAGAAAAAGATAAAACAATCGAAGATTTAATGGCAAAACTGGAAGATGCACGACGTCGAGCTGAACAAGGCTCTATGCAACTTCAAGGAGAAGTACAGGAATTATTTCTGGAGGAAATGCTCAAAGAACTATTCCCTTTGGACGAAATTCAAGAAGTAAAGAAGGGACAACGAGGTGGTGATATTATTCAGATTGTGCGAAATAATATTGGAAAAGAGTGTGGTAAAATTTATTACGAAAGCAAGCGAACCAAAAATTACGACAAAGGCTGGATTTCAAAACTTAAAGAAGACAACTTAGAAGCAAAAGCCGATATATTGGTTCTTGTAACGCAGGCAATGCCGGAAGGCAAGGATAGATACTTTTTCGAAGATGGAGTGTGGGTATGTCCATTTTCTGAAATTCGAGCATTTGCAAATGTTATGCGGCTTATGATAATTCAAATATATAATGCTTCTATTGTAAACGTCAATAGAGAAAGCAAAATGGAGCTTGTGTATAATTATCTTACAAGCAGAGAATTTGCAGATACTTTCGAAGCAATCATTACTGGTTTTAATGAACTTCAAAAAAGCTATCTCGATGAAAAAAACAAGGTAATGAAAATCTGGAAGGAACGTGAGAAGCAGTTTGAGAAAATTCTTTCCAACGCTGTTAATCTCTATGGTTCAATCAAAGGACTTGCAGGAAGTTCCATACCTGATATAAAATTATTAGAGTAGAGAAATCAGTCTAATAATATTATTCTCGGAACTTATCAAACTTTTTAGAAATGAAAAATAGGTAAAAAATAAGGCTGCTAAAATAGCAGCCTTTTGAAGATACGAATGAAAAAATTCATTAAGTTCCAGCATTGTAGTTGTTGATATAAGCAATTTGCTCTTCTGTGAGCTGGTCAATTGAAATGCCTAACATTTCGAGCTTAGTTTTAGCGATAAATTCATCTTGTTCTTGTGGTAAATCTAATACTTCGCAAGGAAGTTTTTCACCGTTCTTATGAGCTTCGACAAGTCGCAGATGAGCCATAAACTGATTAGCAAAGGACATATCCATAACTTCTGAAGGATGTCCTTCGGCAGCAGCAAGATTAATCAGACGACCCTGAGCAAGCAAGAAAATACGGCGACCGTCTTTAAGAGTATATTCTTCGCAATTTGGGCGAATTGTGCGTTTGGAAACGGAAAGTTCTTCGAGTTCCGGTATATTAATTTCAGCGTCGTAATGCCCTGTATTGCATACGATAGCACCATCTTTCATATTCTCGAAGTGCCATTTACGAATAACATCTTTTACACCAGTTGCAGTAACGAAAATGTCGCCGACTTTGGCAGCTTCGTGCATAGACATCACTTCGTGTCCTTCGAGAATTGCTTTCAAAGCAGCAGTAGCTTTGACTTCAGTGCAAATAGTATTAGCACCTAAGCCTTTTGCACGTTTAGCTACACCGCTACCACAATGACCATGACCAGCAACAACGAAATTTTGTCCTGCAATTAGAACAGACGTGGCACGAATAATACCATCGATTGTGGATTGACCGGTACCATAGACATTATCAAAATCCCATTTAGTCTCAGTATCATTGACAGCGAAAACAGGATAGAAAAGCTTACCTGCTTTTTGACGAGCGCGAAGACGTTGGACACCGGTAGTTGTTTCTTCGGTACCCCCTATTATTTGATTTTTAGCCATTGTTTCGTAGCTTTCGTGAACAGTGTTGATTAAGTCGCAACCATCATCAAGAGTAAGATGCGGATTGTGATCAATTGTGCGTTCAATACACCAATAGAAATCAGGGTGGTTGCCATACCAAGCATAAATAGAAATTCCTTCGTCAGCAAGAGCAGCAGCAACGGCATCATTAGTAGAGAGAGGGTTGCATCCTGACCAGGTTACATTAGCGCCCGCGGCAGCAAAGGTTCGGATTAGCACTGCTGTTTCTTTTGTAACGTGGAGACATCCAGCAATGGTGTATCCTTTGAAAGGTTTTGTTTCAGCAAATTTTTTACGTAGAGCCATTAGAACAGGCATACGAGATTCAGCCCAATCGATTAAGAGGCGTCCTTCTTCGGCAAGGGAAATATCACGAACGCAGTATTTTCCCTCTACTTCTGAAAAAAAACCCTGTGATTTTTTAGGAGGATAGTTTCCCATATTAATTCCTTTATTTTAAGCAAAATTTTTCTTTAAAATATCAACTAAATCAAGATTTTCCCAAGGGAATTCATTGCGACCGAAATGACCATATGAAGCAGTTGCTCTGTAAATCGGACGGCGCAAGTTAAATTTCTCAATAATTCCGCGTGGAGTTAAATCTACATTTTTAAGAATAAAATCAGAAACTTCGAATTCAGGAACTTTACCCAAATTATGGAAGTTTACATTAATTGAAATAGGTTGAGCAATTCCAATTGCATAAGAAACCTGAATGGTGCACTCACGAGCGATGCCGGCGGCAACAATATTTTTTGCAAGATGACGAGCAGCATAAGCAGCAGAACGATCAACTTTTGTTGGGTCTTTGCCCGAAAAAGCCCCACCACCGTGAGGAGCACGTCCACCATAAGTATCAACTATTATTTTTCTTCCGGTAAGTCCAGTATCACCGTGAGGACCACCAATTTCGAAGCGACCAGTTGGGTTCACATAAATTTTTGTATGTTCATCAATATATTTTTGAGGAATAACATTCATAATCAGATTTTCAATAATATCTTTGCGGATTTGTTCCTGAGACACGTCAGGATCGTGTTGAGTAGAAACGACTACAGTATCGACACGCACAATATTATTGTTCTGGTCGTATTCAATGGTAACCTGAGATTTAGAATCAGGGCGAAGGTAAGTCATAATATTTTTTTCTTTACGAATACGAGCAAGTTCTTTCATCAATTTATGTGCATAAGCAAGAGTTGCAGGCATAAATTCAGGGGTTTCGTCGGTAGCATAACCGAACATCATACCTTGGTCGCCAGCACCGCCGGTATCGACTCCCATAGCAATATCAGGAGATTGGTGATTGATGACGTTAATCACACTGCAAGAATCAGCATCAAAGCGATAACCTGCGTGTTCATAGCCGATTTCGCGAATAACGCCTCGTACAAGCTTTTGCAAATCAACATAAGTTTCAGTAGTAATTTCACCACCGACAACAATAAGCCCAGTTGTAGCGAAGCATTCGCAGGCGACACGGCTGTTAGGGTCGTCTTTGAGCATAGCATCGAGCACAGCATCGGAGACCTGGTCGCAAATTTTATCAGGGTGCCCTTCGGAGACCGACTCCGAAGTGAATAAATAATGATTTCTTCTATCCATAAAATCCTTTAAAATAACTAAAAAAACTAACTATGGTCAATAGTACTCGAATTACCAATATTCAACCGGTGGAAATGTCCATTGAGTTCAGCATTATTACCAACGATTGAATTTTCAAGCAAAGAAGAAGTAACCTTAGCACCATAACTAATAATCGAGTCTTTGATGATACTATCTTTGACAACAGCACCATCAGCAACAGAAGTGTATGGTCCAATAATTGAACGTTCAATAATTGCTTTTTCAGAAACAAAAGAGGGCTGAATAATCACTGAATCATTTAGTTTAAGTTCAGTAGGTTTCCGAACAAGCAAAAATCTATTTGTAGAAAGCAAAGTTTCAGGTTTGCCGCAATCATACCAGCCATCCACCGGGAAAGTAACAAATTTAGCATTATCATTAATCATCAATTGAAGAGCATCAGTAAGTTGGTATTCTCCGCGAGTTCTAATATCATCAGAAATCAGTTTAGAAAGAGAATTAACAAGTTTTTGTGTGTCTTTAATAAAGTAAAGTCCAACAATTGCAAGTTTTGAAATTGGTTCATCGGGTTTTTCGACTAATTTTTCGATAAAATGAGATCCGTTAGTAATAACAACACCGAAACGACGAGGGTCTTCAACTTCTTTTACTCCGATTGAATTGCAGCCAGTTTCGAATGCTAAGCTAAGATCAACATCAAAGATTGTATCTCCAAGAATAATCAGAAGCGGTTCATCGCCATAAGTTTCCCGTCCGGTCCAAATAGCGTGCCCCAGCCCAAGCATTTGCTTTTGCTCAACGAAATCAACTTTCATCATCGAATATTTTTTTGTTACAAATTCTTCAACCAAATCACCCATATAACCGGTTATAATGGTTGCATCGGTAATACCTTGTTGGAGAAGAGAATCAAGTATATGAGCAAGGATTGGCTTCCCTGCAACGTTTAACAATACTTTTGGCTGAGAATATGTGTGAGGTCTTAACCTTGTACCAACTCCCGCAACTGGAATAACTGCTCTCATAATAAGAAATAATTAATATTTATAAATTTAGTGATTACTAATTTACAATTTTTTTCTTAAATGATTTATAAAAAATACAATTAAAATTTAATAAATATCATCAACATATGTAAGTTCATCAATTGGTGGGCGAACATAATCATCACAGATTTTTCTTGGTGGCAATTCTAAAGTCGGAGGAGTAACGTCCTCGTATTTAATCATTTTGAGGATATGAGCAATACAATTAAGACGTGCTCGGCGTTTATCGTCGGAATGAACGTTATACCAAGGACATTGTTTGGTGTCTGTGTAACGAAACATTTCGTCTTTGGCTCGAGAATAATCGCTCCATTTATGCCAAGAAGCAATGTCGATATCGGAAAGTTTCCAGCGTTTCATAGGATTAGTTGCGCGTTCACGAAAGCGAATTTCCTGTTCTTCATCGCTGACGGAAATCCAATACTTAAGCAAGATAATTCCAGAACGAACAAGCATTTTTTCGAATTCCGGACAAGAACGAAGGAATTCCTGATATTCGTCTTCGGTGCAATAGCCCATAACACGTTCAACGCCAGCACGATTATACCAACTACGGTCGAAAATCACAATTTCACCAGCACTTGGCAGATGAGCAACATAACGTTGGAAATACCATTGTGTTCGTTCTTTGTCCGAAGGTTTTTCGAGAGCAACTACACGGCAACCACGGGGATTGAGTGGCTCAACTATGCGTTTAATTATACCTCCCTTGCCTGCTGCGTCCCGTCCTTCGAAAATAATGACAACACGTAAGCCTTTTTGTTTAACCCAATACTGAAGTTTTACAAGTTCTTGTTGAAGCCTGGAAAGTTCTTCTTCGTAAAAATCTTTTGAAATTTTGCCTTTCTTATTGAATTTTTCAATAATTTTATCTTTTTTACTCATAAAACACCTTCAAGATTATTTATCTTTAAATTATTGAAAAAAGTTATTAAATTCAATTAATAATGTTTCATAATCTGTTAATTCTATTAAATGAATAAGAAACTGTATTTAATTGATGGGATGAGCATAGTTTTTCGGGCTTATCACGCGATGAAATCAACTGACCTGCGAAATAAGAATGGCGAACCAACAGGTGCAATTTTTGGTTTTGTCAATATAATAACTTCGTTTTTGGAAAAGGAATCCCCAGAATATATGGCGATAGTATTCGATACCGAGCATCCAACTTTTCGGAAAGAACTTTATGACCAATATAAGGCAAATAGAGATAGTTTCCCTGAAGATTTAGCTCCACAGTTATTAAAAATTAAAAAGTTTATACATTTAGTTGGGATCGAACAAATTGAAGTACCAGGTTTTGAAGCAGACGATGTGATTGGAACAATAGCGAAGAAAGCCTCAAAAGAAGGTTATGAGGTATTGTGCCTTACAAGCGATAAGGATTATTACCAATTAGTGGACGAAAAAATTAGTTTGTTGAAACCTTCGCGTAAAGGCGAAGAATTTGAAATAATACGCAGGTCGCAAGTTTTTGAAAAATTTGGGGTAAAACCTGAGCAAGTTGTAGATGTATTAGCATTAACAGGAGATACCAGCGATAACGTACCAGGAGTAAAAGGTATTGGGGAACGGACAGCAATACCACTGGTTCAGGAATTCGGTTCTATTGAAGAGATATATAAAAATTTGGATAAAATTGATAAATCTTCTATTAGAAGCAAATTGGAAAACGATAGAGAAAACGCTTTTTTAGCAAAAAAATTAGTTACAATAGATACCAATATAGATAAAGACTTTAATTTGGAAGAAATGAAGTTGAAAAATCCGAATTATTATGGATTAGACAAATTTTTTGAGGAATTATCATTTGTTCAGATTCGCCAGAAATGGCAACAGAGAGGAAATGTCAGCTTTCATTTGGACACGATGAATAATTCTCAATTGAATGATATTGATAAAATTCAGATTAATTATCATACAGTTTCAAATTCAAATATTCCTGAAATCATTCAATATCTTAGCAGTTTCGAAACTATTGCGTTTGATATTGAAACAGATTCCCTTGATAGACAAACCTGTGAAATAGTAGGCGTTTCATTTGCAGTGAAGGCAGGTGAAGCATTTTATTTTCCAATTTCTAAACGAAAAGATAAAAATATTTTCAGTAACGCGACTACTCTATTTGATTTTTCGAATAGTCAAGTTCCAAATACTCAAGATAAAAATGAAAGCGAAATACCATTTGAAACAGCTATTAGTGAAATAAAAAAAATTTTAGAAAATCCACAAATTGCTAAATGTGGTCAAAACGCAAAATTTGATGCGTTTATATTAAAAAGGTTTGGAATTAATGTTCATCCAATATTATTTGATACAATGGTTGCGGATTATTTACTAAATCCAGAAGCACGGCACAATCTTGATGCGTTGAGCGAGCGTTGGCTTAATTATAAGCCAATACCAATTTCTGATTTAATTGGGGAAAACAAAAAGCAGCAAATATCTATGCGAAATGTTCCCATGAATATTGTTTCGAAATATGCATGTGAAGATGCAGATTTGGTGATAAAGCTGAAAAACGTTTTAGAAAAAGAACTTGAAAAAGCAAATATGTCCAAATTAGCAAATGAAATTGAGTTCCCATTAGTATCAGTTCTTACAGATATGGAATACGAAGGAGTGAAAATTGATAGAAATGTTTTACAATCAATTTCAGTAGAACTTAACGAAGAAATTTTACAGCTTAAAAAGACGATTTTTGAATATGCAGGTGAAGAATTCAATATAGATTCACCAAAACAATTAGGAGAAATCTTATTTGATAAATTACAGATAAAAGCATTGAAGAAGACCAAAACAGGATATAGCACAGATGCTTCGGTATTGGCCGAATTGGCATCTAAATATCCAATTGCTGCAGCAATATTGGAATACAGGCAGTTAGTGAAGTTGAAGTCAACTTATGTCGATGCACTGCCGGGACTAATTAATCCACAAACAGGTAAAATTCATACAAGTTTTAATCAAACTGTAGCTTCGACAGGCAGATTGTCTTCGACTGATCCGAATTTACAGAATATACCAGTTCGAACTGAAAAAGGGAGAGAAATCAGGAAAGCATTTGTTCCAACGAAGGAGGACAATGTA
>CALGXJ010000081.1 GCA_937936035.1 Eximiradius proteiniborus | reverse complement strand
ATTTTTTCAACTTATTCAAGAATAAATCAGAATTTAGTAAAAAATCAAAAAACGCACCTGAACTGAAGAAAATGTCTGCAGAAAGCCGAAGGCATTTTCTTGCCCTGATGGGTGCGACCACAGCAGTTACAGCAACTGCCTGCAAAGACTACCGCGACAAAGGTAAAATCATCACTTACAATAAAAAACCACAAGATATAACATACGGGAAAACGAACTATTACGCATCGACTTATCGCGATGGTTCGCCTATTTTGATAAAAACACGCGAGGGACGTCCAATTGGAATTACTGGTAATGATATTCATCCGGTTAGTAAAGGGAAAGTATCGATTCAAGCTGAAGCAAGCATTTTAGATTTATACGACCCAGAACGATTGAAATTTCCACTTAAAAATGGGAATAAAACCGATTGGGAGACTGCAAACAACGAAATCATTCAGCGTCTACAAGAAATATCAACAAAAGGGAAAGAAATTGCAGTAATTACGGGCAAAGTTAATTCACCCACTTATGCAAAATTATTAGAAGATTTTGCAGGTAAATATCCGAATACAAATGTTTATCCGATAGAACTATTTAGCGACAGGAATAGAAGATTAGCCTGGGCTGCGTGTTATGAAAGCAATGAATATCCTGCTATTGATTGGAGCAAAGTCAATATTATTGTCGCGGTCGAAGCCGATTTGTTTGCCACAGATGGAGTTCCAGCCAAACAAATAAGCGAAATCACAAAACGAAGAACTGCTGAACAAGCTGAAAACTTCAATAGGATTTATGCAGTTGAAGCGAGTATGTCCTTGATAGGAGCAAATGCAGATTATCATATAAGGGTTCGTCCGAGTGTGTATTACCCGCTTTTGCTTGCTATTTACAATGATTTAGTGGATAAATTAGCGCCATTTGGGCATACTCCAATAGGAGATTATTCACTCGAAAAAGTAGTTAATGATAATAAATTAAATCGTAAGCAAATAAATGCTTTAATTAATGATTTGCTCAATAATAAAGGCAAATCAATAATATATGTTGGCGACAATTTACCGGTCCAAATTCATATAATGGCAAATTTTATTAATGATATACTTTCGGCTTATGAATTATATGACTATAATTCGAGTTATGTTGAATTCTACAAGATATTAGAACCGGTTAATATTGAAAAATTAATTGGGAGAATGAGGCAAGGCGAGATTGGTGCAGTAATTTTTGCTGATACAAATCCGGTATATTGTTTGCCTCCCGATTTTGATTTTGAAGGTGCCCTAAAGAATGTTGAGATTAAAATTTCTTTAACAGAGAAAGAAAATGAAACTTCGAAGCTGTGCGGTTTCACACTTCCGATAAATCATCCGTTCGAGAGTTGGGGCGATTATCAGACGCAAAAGAACATAATAAACTTACAGCAACCGGTAATAGAGCCAATATTTGACACTCGTCAAAAGGAAGCAATATTGCTTAGCTGGATAAATGGTAAAAATGTAGCTTATTCATTTGATATGTATCATAAATATTTGAAAAACAGGTATTCAGAGATTGCAAAACAATTGAATGTTCCGGATTTTGAAAGTTTTTGGTATAGTGCTTTGCACGATGGATTTATTCAGCTAAGTAACAACGAACAAACAATAGCAAAACCAAAATTAATTATTTTGAGACAAACTGAAAATCCGATTAATGATAGCGGAATTTCGATTGTTTTGAAGAAGAGTCCGTTGATTACTGATGGCAGATATGCATCGAATGGATGGTTGCAGGAAATTCCCCATCCAGTTTCGAAGATTGTATGGGATAATTATGCTGCAATTTCACCAATTACTGCGAAGCGGTATGGGTTGGATTACAAAGATTTCAAAAGTTCAGAAATTAAAATTTCTTTAGGCAAAAAGGAAATAACAATACCAATACTTTTGCAACCGGGCGTTGCAGAGGATACGCTTATTATTGAGCTTGGATATGGACGGAAAGAGGCAGGAACAATTGGTACCGGGGTCGGTTTTGATGCAATTCCGCTTATGGATAAGACGCTTTCGGTTGTATTGTCTGGTGCAAAAATCGAAAAAACCGGGAAAAAATATAAGTTGTTTGCGACACAGGAATTTCACAAGCTCGAAGATGAGTATTTGAAGGATCTTCATCGGAAGCGCCAATTAATTCAGGATGGAACGGTTGCAATGTATTTGAGCAATCCGGATTTCATTCAGAAGCAAAGGATAATGAACGAAGAAGAAATTGAAAAGCACAGTGTAAATCCACCGCACAATTATCCTGGAGCAAAATGGGCAATGGCAATTGATTTGAGCCGTTGTGTCGGATGCTCGAATTGCGTTGCTGCGTGCAATGTCGAGAACAATATTCCGATAGTTGGCAAGGAAGAATGCGGTAACGGTCGAGAAATGCACTGGATGAGAATAGATAGGTATTATAGCGGAACAAGTGAGGAACCAATAGTTAGTTACTTGCCGGTAATGTGTCAGCATTGCGATATGGCACCGTGCGAGAATGTTTGCCCGGTGGTAGCGACAACCCATAGCACAGATGGACTAAACCAGATGACCTATAATAGATGCGTTGGAACTCGGTATTGTGCAAACAACTGCCCTTATAAAGTTAGACGTTTCAATTTTTATGATTTTCGGCATCGTTATGCAGATGGCTACTATGAACAAGATAGTTTAGAATTGTTGCACAATCCCGAAGTAACAGTTCGCTCGCGTGGAGTAATGGAAAAATGCACATTTTGCGTTCAGCGAATTGCAGAAGCAAGGCAGGATGCAAAATCAAAAGGAAGAGATTTTACAGGAGCAGAAGTCCGTACTGCTTGCCAAGAGGCTTGTCCGGCAAATGCAATAGTATTTGGTAATGTAAATGACCCGAATTCAGAAATATCGAAATTAATCAAAAACAAGCTTGGATATAAACTAATTGAAGTACTGGGGGTCAAGCCCAATGTTACTTACCTTGCTAAATTAAGGAACACAAATTCGGAGGACTTAACGTGAGCATAGAAGCAATAAAAGAGCCTTCGGTTATAGAAGGAAGGCCAACATTTGTAGACATAGATGAACAAATATCTGCTCCAATTGATAAATCACCGAATATAAAATACTTTATAGCGTTGGGCATTACTTCCACTATGTTGCTTATCGGTATAATTTGCATTGGAGCCACTTTTTTTTATGGAATAGGGCTTTGGGGAAACAATAATCCAGTTGGTTGGGCTTTTGATATAATCAACTTTGTATTCTGGGTAGGAATAGGGCACGCCGGGACGCTGATTTCGGCAATATTATTTCTTTTCAGGCAGAAATGGAGAACCGGTATAGCTCGATTTGCAGAAGGAATGACAATTTTTGCTGTTATGACAGCGGCTTTGTTTCCGCTTATTCACGTCGGGAGACCTTGGCTTGCAGGATATTTATTCCCATATCCAAATCAACATCATCTATGGGTGAATTTCACATCACCATTGTTGTGGGATGTGTTTGCAGTATCAACGTATTTTACAGTATCATTTGTATTCTGGTATATTGGATTAATCCCAGATTTTGCTACGCTTCGGGATAGAGCTAAAAGCAGGATAAAGAAGATTGTATACTCGATATTAAGTTTGGGCTGGCGATTTTCGAACCGCCATTGGCATAATTACGAGATGATTTATTTAATTCTTGCAGGATTTGCTACACCGCTGGTGCTTTCGGTGCATACGATTGTAAGCTTCGACTTTGCGGTATCGATTATGCCCGGTTGGCATACGACTATTTTCCCGCCGTATTTCGTTGCAGGTGCGGTATTTTCGGGATTTGCAATGGTACAAAATGTATTGATAATAATTCGCAAAATCTTCAACTTTGAACATATTATAACGCTTAATACACTTGAAAAGATGAACAAAATTATGCTCGCAACAGGGACAATGGTCGGATATGCCTATGGAATGGAATTTTTCATAGCGTGGTATAGTGGAAGTCAGTTTGAAAGCTTTGTATTCGTAAATCGTGCCTTTGGTCCCTATGCTTGGGCATACTGGATAATGGTTTCTTGTAATGTAGTATTTCCACAGCTTTTCTGGTTTAAGAAAATACGCAGGAATATAGCAATAATGTTTGTAATTGCAGTATTGGTAAATGTAGGAATGTGGTTTGAAAGATTTGTGATAATTGTAACATCGCTTGCACACGACTTTATGCCATCGAGCTGGGCATACTATAAGCCAACACTTGTAGATTTTGGTATACTGATTGGTAGTTTTGGTTTGTTCTTTACTTTACTTCTACTATTCATTAAAGCAATGCCAGTAATATCGATTGCAGAGGTCAAGGCAGTGCTCGACGGAGCACAACCACACCACACTCATAATGGAGGGCATAATGAAAAATAAGATGATATATGGAGTAACGGGAATTTTCGACACACCCGATGAAATTATTTCTGCTGCAAAACAAGTGAAAGCAATCGGTTTCGAGAGATTTGATGTACACACACCATATCCTATCCACGGTATGCCCAAAGCTATGAAGTTAGGTGCATCGCCGCTTGGATATTTTGCACTTGTTTTTGGATTGACCGGTGCATTTGCAGCTTTTGCTCTGATGACTTATCTAATGGGATATAATTACCCTTTGATAATAAGTGGTAAGCCATTTATTCCTATACCGGCTTTCATTCCTGTTACTTTCGAAGTTACAGTGCTTCTGGCATCAGTGGGGACTGTGCTTGCAATGCTGTTTTTACTGTTTAAGTTTCCTAATAATAGTCATCCGCTGCACGATACAGAATATATTAAAAGAGTATCTTCTGATAAATTTGGTATTTGTATAGAAGCAAAAGACGAGAAATTCAGAGAAGACGAAGTAATTGAATTCCTGAAGAGCATTGGCGCAAAACACGTTGAGGTTATCTATTACGATAATGAAACGTTGAATTTCAAAGTAAATATATTTGAATGGAAGTTTGTAACTTTTCTGGTTGTATCTGCACTGGTGGTCTCTGGAGCTACATATATTGTATTGAATAAGCTAATGTTTGCTAGTCCATTCAATTGGATGATGGAACAGAATCGTATTGATGCGCAGGTGGAGAGTAAATTTTTTGGCAAGGATAATTTTTCTATGAGAGTGGCACCAGTGGGGACAGTGTCGCGAAACTCAAATCAATTTAAGTTTTCCGGACAACCTGAGCTTGCCGATGCAAAGCTTGTTAATCCATTAATCCCGACAGAAGAAAATTTACGAAAAGGAATGAAAAAATATGATATTTATTGCAGTCCTTGCCACGGTTACCACGGGCTTGGAGACGCCCGACTAAATGGGCAGTTCCCAAATCCGCCGAGCCTGCATTCAGAGAAAGTGCGTAATTGGGGCGATGGACATATTTTTTACGTTATAACTGAAGGACAAAACTCGATGCCATCATATTCCTCACAACTAACTAACGAAGAGAAATGGGCAATAGTTTTGTATGTGCGTGCTTTACAAAGAGCTATGAACGCAAAAGAGGAGGATTTGAAATGACAGCTATAAATTATCAGAGAAAAGAACTACCATCAATAATGTTGAAAACTGGTGTATTGCTTTTCCTGTTGGGATTAATTATTGCCTTGCTAGGATATGCAATAGACCACGAGAGAGCTGCTTTCAACGGAGTAATACTTCTGATGTTTGTGATGAGCGTTGGGCTCGGAAGTCTGTTCTTGATTGGATTAGAATATTTAGTAGGTGCTGATTGGAGCGTATCGTTTCGCAGAATAATGGAGATACTGGCGATAGTGGTTTTTGCAGTTCCGGTGTTTTCTTTGCCGCTTTTTGCTAATTTACATACTTTATTTCACTGGACTCATATTGAAGATGTGCTGAAAGATCCAATACTAAAGAACAAGATGCCATACTTGAATGAGATGTTCTTTTCTATTCGTTCTACTGTGGCATTTGTGCTAATGTTCATTTTCTGGTGGTTGCTGGCAGGGAGGTCGTTCGGACAGGACAGCTCGCCGAGGGAGGATTTTCGAAAAGTAACGGTTAGAATTTCGGCACTGTTTATGCCCATTTTTGCAATAGTTTTGACTATTATGGCAGTTGACTGGCTGATGAGTTTGGAACCTCACTGGTTTTCGACAATTTTCGGAGTATATTATTTTGCAGGAACTTTTTCGGTGGCATTAGCAGTTGTAACTTTGTTTGCGATATATTTAAATGAGAATAGTTATTTGGGGGAGGGTATCGGAGGCGATCATTATTATAATTTTGGGGCATTGCTGTTTGCATTTACTAATTTCTGGGCATATATAGCATTTAGTCAGTTCTTGCTGATCTGGTATGCTAATTTGCCAGAAGAGACATTCTGGTATCTTCACCGATGGGAAGGCAGTTGGGCTGTTGTATCGATAGGAATAATAATCATACATTTTATAGTTCCATATGCGGTGTTGCTTCCGCAACCAGCAAAAAGCGACCCGAAACGGTTAAAATTTATTGCCTGGTGGCTTGTGTTTGCTCATTTTTATGATCTATATTGGCTTGTGATGCCGACTTATTCAAGCGGTGGAGCTGTTTTCGGTTGGATGGAAATATACCCTGTGCTGATTTCGTTGGGAACTATCCTTATTTTATTCTACTATTTTGCTAAAAACAAAAATTTATTGCCGATTGGCGACCCAAAGTTGCCCAAAAGTATAAATTTCCATTTGTAATTATTCAATGGTGAAGATATGGAAGAGCATAACAATAAAAAAATTGAGGAAGAAATAAATTTCAAGAATGTATTGAAAACACCAATCCGCTGGTTTGGAATTATTTATCCGTATTTTTTGTTTCTGATTATTGTCGGTGGATTATTTTACGTATCGAATTTAAATAGCATAAATGAGAACAAGATAAAACCAGCTATTATTGATAGCACACGGCTGAAGTCAGAACTACCTGTTCGAATAGCTGTAAAAATAGAAGGTGTAAATGTAAATGAAATTGCTAAGCCTACGGCAGAGTTGATTGCCAAAGGGCGGGAACTGTATCTTGCAAGCTGTGCGTCTTGCCACGGCAACGAAGGAGGCGGCGACGGGATTGCCGGAGCAGGGCTTGCCCCTCCGCCAAGAAATTTTATGCAAAAAGATGGTTGGACAAACGGTATGACTCTGGCTGATATGTTCAAAACACTTGAAGAAGGAATTTCGGGAACCGGAATGGCGGCTTATGAGTATATGCCTGTGGCAGACAGGTTTGCTATTATTCATTTTATTCATTCGCTAATGGGAGAATATCCGGAAAATACACCAGAAGAACTTGAACAACTTAATATAAAGTATAAGTTAGCTGATGGGCGAGTTCTTCCAAATCAAATTCCCGTTGAAAAAGCCTTAAAGATAATTGCCGAAGAGAACTTGCCACTTTTGAATAAATCGATTGCTTATGGAAAAGTTATTAGCATTAATCAAAATAAGATTGAAAGCATAGCAAAAGCAATTACCAAAGAGGATGTTGCAGCTTATTACCTTTCAAAATCTGATTTATGGAGGCGAAGCAATAACGATTTCAAAGAATATGTTTCGATTGGACTTCCGGATAATGGGTTTAATGCCGGAATTAATCTTCTTTCGGAAGAAGAAACAACTCAATTGAGAACATTTCTTGCTGATGTGATCAAATAATTTGGAGAAATAAATGAAAAAAATTGCACTGTTATTAGTATTATTAATAATGCTTGCTCAGATTTCTTATTCAGAAAAGCTACCAGAAATTGGGATAGTGGAGAAATTAGGCAATCAAATACCGCTTGATTTGGAATTTACAAGTTCCGATGGGACTAAGAAAAAGTTGAGAAATATAATTGATAAGCCTACAATTCTCTCACTTGTTTATTACAACTGCCCGGGAATATGCAGTCCACTGCTAACAAATATGAGCGAAGTAATGGATAAAGTAAAGTTGGAACCGGGAAAGCACTTCAAGGCACTTACCATTAGTTTTGACCATCGCGAAGGTGCCGACAAAGCAAAACGCTGGAAGGAAAACTACCTTGCATCGATGAAACGCCCGTTTGGTGCAGAAAATTGGGAATTTATGGTTGGAGACAGCATCTCGATAAGGAAGCTTACCGATGCAGTTGGATTTTATTTCAAGCCAGAAGGAAACGATTATGTGCATCCAGGTTCATTATTTATACTAACACCAGATGGTAAAGTGTCGCGATATTTATTGGGCATAGAGTACAATCCATTTGATTTGCAAATGAGCATAAGCGAGGCAGCAAAAGGCAAATCAATGCCTACAGTAACAAAAATTCTTCAATATTGCTTTAGTTACGACCCCGAAGGGAAAAAATATGTTTTTAATGTCACTAAGGTTGCGGGCACAGTAATCTTTCTTGCTGCCGGTATTTTCTTCATAACATTAGTATTGATGGGAAAATCAAAAAGAAAAAAGACAAATATGGAGGACAAAAGCAATGAGCAATAGCGTTTCGACAACTATAAAAAGTTTTTATGAATACGAGGGCAAGCACAAAGGAATATTGGGGTGGATATTATCGACAGATCATAAGCGAATAGGTTTGTTGTACTTGTGGTCAATGGTTGGATTTTTTCTTGTCGGTGTGTTTCTTGGTTTTTTGATGCGTTTGGAAATGCTAAGTATGGGTCCAACTATAATGGGACCACAAATGTATAATGCCACATTTACCTTACACGGAATAATAATGATATTTTTGTTTATTGTTCCGGGTATACCAGCTGCATTTGGGAACTTTTTGTTGCCAATAATGATTGGGGCAGAAGATGTGCAATTTCCCCGATTGAATTTGCTATCGTGGTGGCTTTATGTAACGGGAGGATTATTTGCGATAGTATCGTTATTTTTAAGTGGCGGGCCGATAGACACAGGTTGGACATTTTACGTTCCGTATAGCATCAGAACGACAACACAAGTAATATTGCCTTTGATTGCTGCGTTTATTTTAGGTTTTTCTTCGATATTGACAGGGATTAATTTTATTACAACAGTTCATAGGATGCGGGCAAAAGGAATGACTTTTTTCAAGCTTCCGTTGTTTGTATGGGCTTTGTATGCAACTGGTTGGATACAAATTATAGGGACACCAGTAATTGGAATAACTATATTGCTAGTGATTATTGAGCGTGTGTTTAGCGTTGGGCTATTCGATCCAGCGTTAGGTGGCGACCCAATTTTGTTTCAGCATTTATTCTGGATATATTCTCATCCAGCTGTTTATATAATGATATTGCCGGCAATGGGAGTTGTTTCAGAGATAATTCCAACATTTGCTCGCAAGCATATATTTGGATATAAGGCAATAGCATTTTCGTCGCTGGCAATTGCATTTATCGGGACACTTGTCTGGGGGCACCATATGTTCACAAGTGGGATGAGCGATACTGCTCGTTGGGTTTATTCATTCCTGACATATATTGTTGCATTGCCAAGTGCTGTTAAAGTATTCAATTGGGTTGCAACAATGTATAAAGGTTCAATACGGATGAGTGCACCATTTGCGTTTGTAATGGCATTTATTGTATTGTTTTCGATTGGAGGTCTAACCGGCTTAATACTTGGTTCGGTTGCGACTAATGTCCACGTTCACGACACATATTTTGTAGTAGCACATTTCCATTTTGTAATGTTTGGCGGGACTGGATTTATCTTTTTTGCGGCACTGCATTACTGGTTCCCAAAAATGTTCGGTAAGATGTATAACGAGAAGATGGCAATGACGGCTGTTGGAATACTGACAGTTGGTTTTTTAATGTTATATTTCACAATGTTTATTCTTGGTTACGAAGGGATGCCGCGACGATATTATGATTATCTGCCACAATTCCAGTTTCTGCATATTTTTGCAACAGTAGGTTCGTGGGTGTTGATTTCTGGACTATTACTAATGTTTGGGAATTTATTATATTCATTTAAGAAAGGCTCGCCGGCAACGGCAAATCCTTGGAATAGTATGACGTTAGAATGGATGACTTCGTCGCCACCACCATTTGAGAATTTCAATTATCATCCTGAAATAAAATTCGGACCTTATGAATATGAACATTATGATGAGGCGTTAAAAGATGAATACAAATAGTCATAATATAGCACACCACCGTGATGACTTCGGTTCGAAAATGGGTATGTGGTTGTTTCTATTTACAGAGCTGATATTATTCGGTGGACTATTCATAATGTATATGGTTTATCGTGTAGAATACTCGGAGCAGTTCCATCTTGCTGCGAAGGAACTGAATTTAGCGCTTGGAACGATAAACACGCTTATATTGCTGACAAGTTCGCTTACGATGGTGCTATCGATAGTTGCAATTGGGCGCGGCTCGAAGAAAATTTCTATTTTGTATTTGATTGCTACTATTCTATTAGCTTTGGGGTTTATGGTAATCAAAGGTTTCGAGTGGGGAGCTAAATTTTCGCACGGGATTTATCCGGGTGGTGCGGAACTTGCAAATTTATCTAACGGCGAGGTTATTTTCTTCGGAATGTATTTTGTGATGACCGGACTACACGCTTTACACGTTCTGATTGGAGTAGTAATTTTGTCGTTTATGCTTGTTTTTCTTTTGAGGGGCAAAATCGACAAAGACAATTACATAAAGCTCGAAGCCGGAGGACTTTACTGGCATTTGGTAGATTTAATCTGGATTTAC
>CALGXJ010000080.1 GCA_937936035.1 Eximiradius proteiniborus | reverse complement strand
TTGACAATCCCCCACTACCCTGGAAAGTATTTTTACCTGTTTGAGTAAGCCCATCTTTTTCGATTGTAAATTTGTTAGAAACCAGATAATTTATGTTAGAATATGAATGGAGCCCAAAGCTAGCAGAAATTCCTAATGATTTATCAATATTGAAAAGAGTAAAAAGACCGCTGATTTTACCATTATTTTGCAAAAGTGTTTCATCAGGAGTTTCATTTAGATGTTGATTAAAATTGTATCCTAAGAGAATACGGGTAGAAGAAGCAACAGACCACATTGCAGGATTTTTAACATTTATGCTATTTTCAGCAGGGACAGAGATGAAAGTAGAGCCCATTGCCTGATATGCGGCATTAGTAGATGGGAAAAGGTCGCCTATGCCTATGGAAGAATAGTTGGACCCGCCTTGTGAAAATGACTTAAAAGGTGTTATTGCAAACAGCAGAAGCAAAAAATATTTAATTTTCATTGCTTATTAATCCTTTTCTTTAAGGACTGAGTAAATTACAATCAGTTTAGGTCTTTTTGTAGAATCTGGTTCATTTGGGGTATAGAACGAAAACTTATTCAATCTATATTGGCTTGTTGAGTTCTCGAAATTCACAGAAAGCGAACCTTTGCCAGTATTTCTATTCCAGTAGCTTAGTAGCGAAGTCAAAGAATAGACTTTGAAAACATCGTTGCCGGTATTTCGAATGGCATAATAATAATATTTTGGTGATTTTTTATTTATCTCGTCTGTTTCGTTTTCGTAATAATCCAGTCTGATAACAGTATCGAGTGGAACATTTGCAGAAAAGCATTTACTTCTATCAATTGGAAGATGAAGCTCAGCTTTGTGGATGCCGGCAAATTTTGGGATAGAAGAAATATCGAAATGAAATTTAGGTTTATAGCAGATAGCCCCGTGCAGAGTGAGGCGATTATCATCTAACAAGTTATCTGTAATGGAGAAATTTTTTTCCATAGCAGATTCCAAGTAGAGAGTATCGACTTTATTTGACTTTGTGTTGTTGAAAATGACGCGAACGAAAGGAGCCAGTCGAGAGTGCGAACCCGAGCCATAGAACTGACTTATTATTTTAGAATTGTCGTTTGGAATAATAGAGATGCCCCAAATTGTATCTTTTTTTTCAGCTTGTTTTTTGAACCAATCGAGCAATAAAGCTTTATCAAAATCAACAATAATCTTTTCCATAGTGTCTTTTCTTGGGACAGAACCAGAGAAAGTTGCCATTGGAGTAAGCTTTTGGAACTTTTTCTGGAAAAAGTCTTCGGCAGAAGTTTCGATTACCCAAGAATTAGTGTTTTCGTAAATGCTGAAAGAAAGAAAATTAGAGCCGAGAGTATCGCCAAGAGCATATCTATCGGGTTGTAAATTGAGAGAACATTCGATAATATCATTTTCTTTGACGTATGTTAAAGTATCAGGAATTTTTGAGAAGCGGATGACAACACCAGATTTTATTCCATTTGCTGCACCTATCAGAGAAAATCCCGGATTAACATAATTTAGAGGTAAAAAATATGTTTCTGCATTTTCAATCAGAGGGTGCTCGAAGCTATTGATAGCGTATAATTCGACAGTATCTTGAACAAGGGAAAAACCCAGAGGAGTAGGAGCTTCATTACAGGAGAACAGCACAAGCGACAAGAGCAAAGGGGCATAGGCAAAAAATTTACGTTTCATAATATGATTAAGCATTTTGTTCTTTCAAGATATTTCTATAAATCTCATCGTATTGAACAGCAGAATTTTGCCAGGAATAGTTTTTACCCATATTTCGTTCGATTAAATCGTATAATTTATTTTTATCTGCATAAAGATTGAAAGCACGTTTGAAAGCGTTGGAGAAATCTTCGGCATTATGGTTTTTGAAAACGATTGAGTTGCCTTGTTCTTTATTTTCGTCAATATCGATGGCAGTATCGACGAAACCGCCGCTATAATAGACAACAGGTATACTGCCATAAGCAAGCGAATAAAGCATATTCAAGCCAAAAGGTTCGTTTACAGCGGGGAGGAGGAAAAAGTCGGAACCAGCTTCGATCTGATGAGCAAGAGATTCGTCCATACTGAAAATTACTTTAATTTTTTTGCTGTATTTTTTGGCTAATATTTCGAGTTGTTTTTGAAGGTCTGCGTCTCCAAGACCAAGAATAACCAGTTGAAAATCTTTGCGAATAATTTCCGGGATAGTTTCGAGGAGCAAGCCAATACCTTTTGAGTGGTCAAGCTTGCTAATCAAAGCAAAAATTGGCTTTTTAGGGTCGAATTCGAGCCCAACTTTGTTGCACAATTCAACTTTATTATTGTATTTGAAATCTTCGATATTGCCATCGAATTTAGAATGGATGTAATAGTCGTGAGATGGGTTCCAAGTGAATTGCTCGATACCGTTCAAAATTCCTTTAAATTTGCTGCTGTGTTCCTTGAAAAGAGAATTAAGCCCGTTGGTATATTCTTTGTCGGAAAGTAAGATTTTAGCGTAATTTGGGCTAACAGTAGTAAAAAAATTGGAATAGATGATACCAGCTTTGAAAAGATTGAGCAGATTCTTGTGCTTGAACGAAGAGATACAATCTTTTGGCAAACCAGTTTTCGAAAACTCGCTCACAGGAACAGCAGGATGCCCCTGAAGGTTATGAATTGTAAGCACGGTGCGGGTTTTCTTAAATTTATTCGGGAAGAGAAGTTTTAAATATGCCGGAATAATAGCAGTATGCCAGTCGTTGCAGTGAATAATATCAGGAAACCAACCGAGTATGAGGCAAGTTTCGACAACAGAACGTGAGAAATAAAGGAAACGGTCGAAATTATCTTCGAAGAGTTTCCAGTCGGCTAAATTATGGTAAATACCTTTGCGGGAATCGAAAAATTCATAGTTTGTTGTGATATAAGCCTGAACTTTGTAGCGCGGGTTCGAGAGCGAAGAACTCTTTACAGTGGCTGGAAAAGATTGCTCACCGATTGAAATTGGGATATCGCGCAGACGGTTGATTTCGTGAATTTTGTTTTTTCGTTCCGAAACATTGCCATATTTAGGCGTCATAACACGAATATCGTGTCCAAGTTCCCTCATAGCAAGAGAATACGAGTAGGCAAAATCGCCAATTCCTGATTCTTTTGCGTAGGGATAAATTTCACTGGTAACGAATAATATACTTAAAGGTTTTGCCATTTTATTTTTTGCGAATAACGAAAATACAAGTTACAAAATTAATTAAACTTATTGACAATTAAAAAGTTTATTTAAATAATCAGGATAGATATAATAATTTAAAGAAGTTTGGGAAATTGTTGAATATGATTAAAAATTATGAGGTATAGCAATTTGTTCGAAATAATGATAAAGGTCGATAAGTTCGGAAAGAATCATAGCGGTTGCTCCCCAGAGGACTTCTGGCTTGTTCAGGTCCCAGCAGGGAATTTCAATAGTTTCGCCGAAAAGCTGCCTTTGTTGGGAAATAATATTATCTTTTTGAATTAAAAATGAGAATGGAACCTCGATGACTTCATCAACTTCACTTTTGTTAATTACC
This sequence comes from Eximiradius proteiniborus, assembly GCA_937936035.1. GTDB lineage: Bacteria > Bacteroidota > Ignavibacteria > Kapaibacteriales > UBA2268 > JAKIZO01. The sequence goes on along the minus strand of CALGXJ010000080.1, from coordinate 805 downwards.
CAGTTATCAAAATTAGTAACACCGACAAAAGGATAAATTAGCGAATTAGATGGAGGAACGTAAAGTTCGGTAAGTTGGGACAATACATCTATTTCTTCGGAAGGTATGCCGATTTCTTCGAAAGTTTCGCGGAGGGCGGCCTGGAGAGGAGTTTCATCATTCTCGATCTGACCGCCGGGAAAGCTAATCTGTCCGCTGTGGGATTTAAGGTGTGGGCTACGGAGAGTAAGCAAAACGTTGAAATCATTTATATTTATGGGTTTAAGCAAAATCATTACTGAGCTTTTTCTTATTTGCTTGCCATTAGGAGAAAACACCCGAAAAGGGTTTCCTTTTTTTTTCGGAGCTAATTTTATGTGTGAGTTTAATCCGAACAATTTGTTATTGTTTTTTAGAAATTCTATAAAATTTGAATAATGATTTTTCATTATTAATAGTAATTAATTTTTTACTAATTTAATGTATCAATAATTTAAAAAAGAAAGACGTATTAATGAGAATTTCCTTTTACTTCATAATAATACTTTTGTTTCAATATATATCAATTGCCGAAAAAAAAGAGATTATCGAATATAAGTATCTGAGGAATGAGAAGTTTAATGACTCGTATCTTGATTTATTTTTTAAAACGACACCTACGGGGCTACCCACGAATTGGCTTTTTGCAGATGAGAACTTTGTTTATAAAAAGAATACCAATCTTGAATTAGTTCCTATCAATCGGACAAAACTATCTCGGTATCCTTACTTTGCATTCGAAGGAGTTCCGATTTATAATATAGTGGACAGAGGGATAGATCTATCA
>CALGXJ010000079.1 GCA_937936035.1 Eximiradius proteiniborus | reverse complement strand
CGGTAAGAAGATTAGACGATGCTCTTGCTGCTCGCAAGATTAACGTAAGATGGTAATACTTACAGTAAATTATTATAAAAAAAGAGGCTGATTCCCAGCCTCTTTTTTATTGATTTGTCAATTATTTTCTCTTTATCCATTCTATAATTGTTTTTATTACTTCCTCGCTTACATTTCCTTCTTTGTCGTAGTCCGCAGGTTTGGATTTTTTGGGCGAGTATACCATCAGATGATTAAGCTTTGGAAACATTTTGAATGAAACATTTTTCTTGTTACCAAGATTTATCTTCCATAAATCGAATTCTAATGGTAATATTTGATAGTCGTTTTCTGCAGCTAATATGAGAATAGGTATTTCAAGCTTTTTCGCTACTTCAACCGGATCGTATTTTGTTAAGTCTTTCCAGTATTTTGCAGGAAGCATTAGTAGTAATGAATCACGCGAAGTCGAATCTGTGAACTCTCCCTTTTCGAGCATTTCAACCTGTCGTCGAACTTTATGTAATTCATTTGCTTCATAGTCATTCAATCTCCCATCCAATTTAAAGATATAATCATATTGATCCACCACTACTTGATGAAGCTTGCGGGCGTTCCCGTTCATTATTATGATTCCGGATATACCACTGTAAGATTGTGCTATGCGTGGTGCAATATGTCCTCCAAGACTGTGCCCTAACACATATATTTTATATGGATCAACATAATCTTGTTCCTGAAGATAGGCAACCGCTTTGATTGCATCCTCCATCGTTTCTTCCCAAACTGTTAAATTATCATAATCCTGTGCGACTTTGCTCGGATATTCACGCGTTCGCTTCTCATAGCGAAATACAACTATTCCATTGCTCGAAAGCCCATATGCAATGTCCCGAAATACTTTGTGTCCACCAATTGTTTCATCCATATCGTTTGGTCCCGAACCGTGAACCAACACAACTGCCGGAAATTGCACGCCTCTTCTTGGAATTGTAACTTTTGCCGGGAGTTCCCAACCTGGGACTCCAAATGTTGTTTCTATTTCGTAAAACTTTGTTGTGTCAGCATAATTTGGCAAGCTGAAAGAATAATCCCTGGCAAACGGCACAAACAACATCGCCGATATCTTCTGCGCTTCATCAACAACTATTCTACAGTTAAGCGAATCACTTTCAAAATAGAATTTAATTAGATATATGTTGTTCTTTAAAGATTTTTGTTTTTCCGGTGTACCAAATTTAAGTACTTTTCCGTAACGACTGTCAAGCTGAAGCCAGAAATCTTTCGTTTTATCTGCCGATAGATATTTCAATGCTCCTTCTGCTACCAATTTTTCTGCTTCTGAAAATTTTTCCTGTTTCAACAAATTCAAAAATTTCAATGCTATTTGCTCCGGTTCCTCTGAATAAACTGAATTAAACATAATAATAATTGATAAAACCCAAAAAAACAGCGTTTTTTTCACCTTTTTGCCTCCTTAATTTATTTTAGCTTTCTTGACGACTATATTTCGTCCAATAAACATACCTATTCCGTCTCCTCTGATATTCCATCGTACGTTCGCACCTACATTGCCAAAAATATCATCGTCGCTGTTCCCGTTATATCTTGTTATAAAATAATCATAATATTGCTTATCATAACTCAAAATTACAAATTTATAATTATTTAATTGCTTCTTCACTTCAAGTGTATCATCCCCTCCGGTGTATGTAAAACATATTCTAAGCCTATTATTTGATGCGCGTTGCGAATAAGTAAATATTTCATCGTAATTCCCATAAATTATATTGTCAAATGATATCCCTGCTGTATAAACATAATTTGCGTTTGGTGTTATATTTGTATATACTGTTGCTTTATAATAATTTTCATAGATTGTTGTGTCTTTCGTAAACTCGATAAATATTTCATCAAAGCTTGCTTGCTCAGGAACGATTGTTTCCCCGTATGCCCTGTGATTTTTCCAGATAGCATATAATTTATATAATTTCCCGGACTGTGCCGTTAATTTCGAATTATAGTAACCGTTTTTGTATGTTAATGTATCAAGCTGTTCACTATCATCGATGATCAGAACGGCATCTTTCACTAATGCTTTCTCAACTGTGTAGTTTTCCAACGGTGGTATAGTTCTTTCAACTCGAATGTTGCCAATTTTTTCCCCAGCTTGAAGAACCGCTCTTATTACCAATTGTTCACGATATGGTAAAGTAACTCCTGTTATTTCTTCTTCGCACGATGATAATCCAAACCCTGTTAATAAAATCAGAAATAAATATATTTTTTTCATTTTCTCACCTATATTTTAAAACTTAATCCAATTGTAGGAATAAGCGGGAATAAAGTTAACTGTTTTAATTTTTTTGTTACAGTTGTGCCGTCATAATCAGTTGAAATATACCAGGCAAATGGATTGCGCCTGTTATAAGCATTGTAAATGTTCAATGAAACAGTCCACGGCAGCGAAAACCATTCAAAATGATGTAGGAAATTTATATCTAATTTGTGAAATGCAGGCAAACGTGCCCCGTTTCTTTCAGTGTATTGATACTTCATATCTTCATAATCCGTAAATCCTATCTCTTCGAAACGAAACGAACCGGTTGGCATAGTATAAGCCTGACCTGTCCCATAATACCACGTTGCCCCAATTTCCCAGAACGGGCTTATTTCATAAACTAATACTATATTTACATCGTGCCGGCGATCATACCTTGGATAAAATGGTTTCCCTTCGTTAAGTTCTTTGAATTTTCTCTTTGTCCAGGATAATGTGTATCCTATCCATCCTGTAAAATTTCCTAAACGTTTATTAAAAAATACTTCTACACCGTATGCTTCGCCGTTGCCTCGTGTAAATTGATTTTCAAGTGGTATTCCAAAAGAAAATGTTGCTGAATCTTTATATTCATATAAGTTATTCATTTTCTTATAGTATCCCTCTAACGAAAGTAAATATTTGCCTTCGTCAAATAGTTGTTCCACACCAACTACAGTCTGTGTAGAACGGCTTGGAAGAACATTCTTCGTCGAAGGAAACCAAAGGTCTGTCATTACCGAAATATCATTTCGTATTATCAGGTGCAGAAACTGATGGGCCATTGAAAATGATGTTTTAAGGCTTGTGTTATCTGCTAATTTATAAGTTGCAGAAAATCGAGGCTCGAATCGCACATAATCAGCCTCTTCAAAATAATATAATCTCGAACCAATATTTGTGACTAACCTATCTGTAACATCCCACTCGTCCTGCAAATAATACGATAATTCTACGCTTGCCGCATCTTTACTGTTAAATGGGATTTCTAACTTGTTTTCGAAATTAAAAGCCGTTTTCGCTAAAAAACGATGGTTTATTGCTTCCAACCCTGTCTTTATCTTGTGACTCTTTTCTGGAAAGTATTGTGCTTCAGCACGGAAAGTCCAATCTCGAATTTGTGATTTGCTTATGAAATTGTTTGCAATATTCTTTTTGTCGTAAATATCTGTTCGGAAAGTATAATCAGTATAAATAAGCGAAAAGTTTGTAAATAATAATGGCGATACAATATATAACCATCGAAGATTTGACGTCTTGTTCCCCCAGTTAATATCAAACTTCATATCCTCATCTTTGGGAGATTCCAATACATCCCGACATAAAAATCCACTAAGAAATATATGAGAATTTTCCGAAACCTTATAATTTACCTTTGCATTCAAATCATAGAAATAATAATTGGGCACTTCATCTTTTGGAACAAACATAGAAGTAAGTACGTCAAAATACATCCGTCTTCCCGACAACATAAACGAGGCATTTTCGCTGATAGGTCCCTCTATTGTTAGCCGCGAACTTATTAAACTAATACCTCCATCTGCTGAAAAACGGTCTTTTCTGCCTTCCTTCATTGTCATATCCAGAACGCTCGATAGCCGCCCACCATATTCAGCAGGGAATGCACCTTTAATGAGCTTTATATCTCGAAGTGCATCGCCATTAAATACACTCAGAAATCCTCCTAAATGATTTGGATTATAAACAATAACCCCATCAAGCAGATACAGATTTTGGTCTGGTGAGCCTCCTCTGATGTATAATCCGCTCGAAAGTTCGCTTGATTGCTTCACTCCAGGTAAAGTTTGTAATGCCCTGAATACATCTGTTTCTCCTCCGAGCGACGGTAATTTGAAAATAAAGCTTGGTGCAATATTTACTGTTGATATTCTTGATATGGCTTCTTCGGAAGAACGTTCTGCTGTTACCAACACTTCTTCCGTTACAACATCAGCAGTTTTCATCTTTATGTTCAGGCGTAAATTTTCCCCCTCTTTTAGCCTTATTTTCTTAGAAAATTGCTGATAACCAACACCTTTGGCAACTAAATAGTATTCTCCCGGTAATATTTGCGAGAAACTATAATAACCAAATTTATTAGTATATGTTCCACGCAATGGTTTACTTGATATAGAGTCTTTATACAATATCACAGTCAGTGAAATTATATACTCGCCCGTTTTCTCTTCCAATACTGTTCCCGATATTGTCCCAGTTGAACTTTGGCAAAATATTTTTCCCGCCACTGCAATCAATAAAAAAACAAATAGATATTTTTTCATATTCTCCTTTTATTATATAATTATTTTTTCTTTCTTAAACGTATTTGATTATAATAAAGTTTCAAAATATTCGTTTTGTATTTGTAGTGAAAACTAAATATTTTGTTAGGATGAATTAACTTTTTGGATAATACAGTTAATATGAGTAATTTTGCTTATGATAATTATTTTGTTCCACATTTATATAAAGGTTTTTTATGAAAAAATTATTTTTGGGATTTTTCGTTGCTACTTTTCTTCTTTCGCTCAATCTTTTTGCTGAAAATATAAAAGATGCAAAATTTTCAGTCAATATGACCTGCGAAACTTGCAAAGGTAAAATCGAAAAAACTTTAAAAGCCGAAAAAGGCATTGTAAAATACAATACCGATTTAGCTTCTAAAACAGTCAGCGTTTCTTATGATGCTGATAAAACTAACGAAGAAAATATTAAAAAATCCATCGCTAAATTAGGCTACACTGTTGGAAACGTACCTGAAATCAAAGCCACTAAAACCGATGTGAAGTCCTCTAATTCTGGTTGCAGCAAAAATTGCACTGGTTCAAAAGATAAAAAGTGCAACGACTAATCTAAAAAGCAATCAATTATCATAAAATATTAATAAGAGCGGGAATTTTTCTCGCTCTTTTGCTTTTTAACTTAAATATTTGAATCGATCTTTAAATTATCCTTATTATTAAAGTTAAGAATAATAATTCTTCAAATGATAAATTATCGATGATGTAATATTTTTAGAGTTGTTTTTTTAAAGAGTTTTTCTTTTATAACTATTTTCTTAATTTATATTGTTTGTATCTTTTCACAATTATTGGTGCAAAAAATGACTGCCGAAGAGGTAATCAAAAAATTAAATTTAGTCCCTCATCCCGAAGGTGGTTATTTT
>CALGXJ010000078.1 GCA_937936035.1 Eximiradius proteiniborus | reverse complement strand
GTATTCGCCTTGATAACGTTTCTTTTGAGAATAATTTGTTTAGTTTTATTGAAGAAGAGAAGCCTGATATTATTGGTTTGCAAGAAATAAAAGCAAATCCTGAGCAAATCGCTGACCATCTTAGAGTGCCACCGAGCTATATAGCTTTCTATAATCCCTGTAAAGTAAAAAAAGGATATAGTGGGGTGGCTCTTTTTTCGAAAATTGAGCCCAAAAATGTAAATTTCGAGATTGGTATTCCTAAATTTGATGATGAGGGTAGGATTATAGAAGCTGGTTTTGATAAATTTGTTTTATTTAATGTTTACTTTCCAAAAGGATATACAGATGACCCACGATTAGACTATAAACTTGAATTCTATGATGCTCTTTTGGGGTATGTAAAACAAATTTTGGCGAAAGGTAGCTCAGTTATTATTATGGGTGATTTTAATACTGCACGAACAGAGATTGATCTTGCTAATCCAAAAGAAAATGAAAACACTTCTGGATTTTTGAAAGTTGAACGTGATAAAATGGAAGAGTATTTCGCGGCTGGTTTTACTGACGCATTCCGGTTGTTTACCAAAGAGGGTGGACATTATACCTGGTGGAGTAATCGAGCCAATTCTCGCAAAAGAAATATTGGCTGGAGAATAGATTATCATCTTATTTCAAATGATTTGGTTCCATTTGTAAAGAATGCTCGCCAGTTACCGCAAATTTTAGGTTCTGATCATTGCCCGGTTGTTTTAGAACTAAATTTCTAATTTTTTTGAAACATAGTTTATATTGATTACGTATATCAAATAGAATACGTGATAAGGAATATTGTTATGACAAAAAAATTATATCGCTCATATATTGATAAAAAAATCGCTGGAGTGTGCGGAGGAATTGCGGAGTATTTTGATGTTGATCCAGTGCTTGTTCGTGCCTTGTTTATAATTACGACAATTTCTTATGCAGTAGGTTTTATTGCGTACATTATATTTTGGATTATTGTGCCTGAACGTCCTAAACCAATTTTTTCGAATGATTTTATTCCGGTTACTGAGGCAGAAGACTCTTCGGAAAATAATCCAAACAAACCTCAAAGTCGAACTGTATTTGGAATTATTCTTATTGCGATAGGGTTATTGTTTTTTGTTAATGAATTTATTCCAATTTGGGATAGTGGTATCTTTTTTTCAATCATCCTAATAATTATTGGTGTTTTATTATTGTTTTCTAAGAAAAGTTAATAACAGTTATGAGAAAATCAATTATATTATTGGGAACTTTCTTTATTTCATTAGGATTAATTAGTATAATTAATAATTATGTAATTCCAATAAGTTTCAACTTTACGAATTATGTATGGCAATTTTTTCTTGTATTTTTAGGGATTAGTTTTTTCAAAGTTTCTGAAAGAGTAAAAATCCTATTGATGATATTGTCAGGAATAATAGCTGGATATTTTTTTTATGGTATTTTTGCAGATGCAAGTCATAATTGCAATTATGCAGATACGGTAAATTTATTGATGCTTCAGATTCCAATAAACTATTTTTAGAGACCACACTAATTAGATTCCTCATATTGTTTTGGAAATATCTATATTTTTAGTATATTTACTTTTTAATATTAATATGATGATTTATTGTGCACAACGAAATAAACAAAATAGCAATTCTTACATTAGGCTGTAATAAAAATTTAGTCGATAGCGAACGTCTCGCTGGAATTTTGGATGGCAAGCAGTTTGAATTAACAAATAATCTGAATGAAGCAGATGCCGTAATCATTAATACTTGTGGTTTTATTAAGCCCGCCAAAGAGGAAAGTATACAATTAATTCTTCAGATGGCAGAATTACGCCATAGAAACAAGATTAAAAAGCTCGTTGTATTTGGTTGTCTAACTCAACGCTATCCGGATTTGAAAAATCAAATATTGCAAATTGATGAGGTTTTTGGCATCGAACCTTATAAACAAATAATTGCTTCTTTTGGGAAAAAATTCGTATCTGATTATAGCCGTCTTTTGATGACACCACCGCATTACAGTTATCTGAAGATTTCAGAGGGATGTAACCATCGTTGTTCTTTTTGTGCCATACCGTTAATAAAAGGGAAATATCGTTCCCGGGATATTGAAGAAATATTGAAAGAAGCAAAAGATTTATCTAAACAGGGTGTTCAGGAACTAAACATCATTGCCCAGGATACAACTTATTACGGAAAAGATATTTATGGAACATATAAATTGCCAGTTTTGCTCAATAATTTAGCAGAAAATTTTGAATTTAAATGGATTCGTCTTCTTTACACATATCCAACAAATTTCCCGAAAGAAGTTTTGAAAGTAATAGCTCAACACGAAAATATTTGTAAATATATTGATTTGCCCTTGCAGCATATTTCAAATAACGTGCTCCATTCTATGAAGCGAAGAGCCACAAAAGAGAATATTATTGATCTAATCAAAGAAATTAGGGATACTATTCACAATGTGGCTATTAGGACAACTTTTATTGTAGGTTATCCCACAGAAACAGAGCAAGATTTCGAAGAACTATACAGGTTTGTTGAGGAACAACGATTTGAGAGGCTTGGAGTGTTTGCCTATTCACCAGAAGAGGGAACAACATCTTATCCACTTGGCGATCCAGTTTCACAAGAAGTTAAGGATGAAAGGTTAGATAAAATTATGCGATTGCAGCAGCAAATCTCGCTTGAACGTAATAAATCGTTTATTGGCAAAACAATTGAAGTAATTATCGATGATGACGAAAATAAGAAATTTTATATTGGTAGAACTCAATTCGACGCACCTGAAATAGACAATGGTGTAATAATAAAATCCAATAAAAAGTTTTTGCCGGGTGTGATTCTTAAAGCAAAAGTTATTCGTGCAGAAGAATATGATTTACACGTTGAATATCCAGCAAATTAGCGAACTTTAAAGGTTGCCATTGTTATTATGGCAAGCATTACGGCAATTATATAAAAACGTGTAACTATTTTTGATTCGTGTATTCCACATTTTTCAAAATGGTGGTGCAAGGGAGCAATTTTGAATAATCTTCGACCTTCGCCGTATTTCTTTTTGGTATATTTAAAATAAGATACTTGAATTATTACAGATAAAGTTTCTGCAAAAAATATTCCACCAACAATAGGTAAAAGAAACTCTTTTTTTAACAAAATACACATACCTCCTAATGCCCCACCAAGCGCAAGTGAGCCTGTATCACCCATAAATACCTGAGCCGGATAAGAATTAAACCATAGAAATCCTAATGCTGCGCCAATAATAGAGGCAGCGAAAATTGTTATTTCACCGCTACCCGGCAAATACATTATGTTTAAATACTTTGCAAAGGTTGCATTACCGGAAATATAAGCAATTAATGCAAGTGCAAAAACTGAAATACCAACAGTTCCTATCGCTAATCCATCTAAACCATCTGTTAAATTTACAGCATTTGAAGTTGCTGTCATCACAAAAATGACCATTGGAATATAAAATATTCCAAAATCAAAATTAATATTCTTTGAAAATGGGATTGTAGTCAGTGTATTGTATTTATCAAATGATGAGGGAAACCATTCAGGGAAGAAATATATTGTCGTCCCTATAATTAGTCCAATGGAAACTTGCCCAACAATTTTGTATCTACCGATTAATCCATTTGGAAATTTTTTAACAACTTTAAGATAGTCATCAATAAAACCAACAATTCCCAACCAGATTGTTGTTAGTAGAATCAGAATAACAAACATATTTGAAACATTTGCCCAAAGCATAGTAGGAAGTAGAACAGCAAGTAAAACAATAAAGCCTCCCATTGTAGGAGTGCCAGCTTTTAGCGAATGACTTCCAACTGTTGCGAGTTCTCTTTTGGCTTGTTCGCCAAGCTGGTTTTTCCGAAGCTTATTAATAATTTTAGGTCCAAAGAAGAAGCAAATAATTAAAGCTGTAATTGCTGCTGCTGCTGAACGAAATGTAATATATTGAAA
>CALGXJ010000077.1 GCA_937936035.1 Eximiradius proteiniborus | reverse complement strand
AGTGCCGCTGCCTTTGAGAGCGAAACCGTAATTAATTATTTTGGCGTTCTGCGGAATTTCGAGTGTAATAGAGAAGCGGGTCCAATTGCCAGAGGTGATGGGATTATCCTGCGAGCTGAAAGAAGCAATAATATTGTCGTCTTTGTCCCGTACGTTAGCCCAGAGAAAAGCGAAAGACAGATCGTTGTCCAAAAAAGCAAGCAGGTAGGCACCAAAATTAACTTTATTGGCACGATAATTACCGGCGTTAATCGATTGCTTGACAAAGGCGATGGTAGCGGTATCCTTGGTGTCGGGCGAATTAATCACAAGCGATTTGCGTCCCGAGTGCGAGAGCGAATCGGTTGTAATAATTACGTAGCCTTGCTTTTGAGCCGAGTTGCTGGCATCCCATTGCGGCGGCTCGTAGCCCACGGCACCGAGTTCGAAATTTAAATTAAACGGAACAAGCAATCCTTGCGAAAAAGTATTGGTTGCAATACAAATGTATAAAATAATAATTAATGATATTCTTTTTAACATATCAGTGCAAGTAAGTTAAACAAAAAATTAAATTAACAATTTTTTAATTAATTTGTTTAAAAATTTAAATTGAAAATGAAAAAACGTTATGTTTATTTGAACAATGCTGCTACAACTTATCCAAAGCCAGAGGCTGTTGAGCAGGCAGTATTGAAAAGTATCAGAGAAATACCGCAAAACGTCCACCGTGGAGGACTTTTTTTTCAGGATAAGATGGATGATTATCGCAAGCGAATTGCGAAATTTTTAGGAGTGAGAAACTACAAGAGGTTGTTTTTTACCTCTGGGAGTACCGAAGCAATAAACCTGATTATGAAAGGCTACGATTTGTGTCGCCGGCATATAGTTGTAACGGCAACGGAACATAATTCGGTGCTGCGACCGTTGCACCATCGATTGCGAATTCATATGAGCGATGCCGCAGTTGTTCCCTGCGACGAAACCGGATATGTGTCGCCCGACGACATTCGCAAAGCAATACAGCCAGAGACAGCGTTAATTGTAATAAACCATTGCTCGAATGTTACCGGCACAGTGCAGGACATAGCGGAGATTGCGGCAATTGCTCGTGAATATGGTGTGAAATTGCTGGTGGATGCTTCGCAATCGGTTGGGAATGTAAAAATTAATATTGATAAAGATGGCATTGATATGCTTGCCTTTACTGGTCATAAGTCTTTGTTTGGGACAACCGGTACAGGTGGAATATATATAAAGGAAGATATTTCAGTGATTCCGCTGAAAACCGGTGGAACAGGATACAAAAGCCGTGAACTTGAATATCCGAGAGAATCGCCATACATTTACGAAGCAGGCACCCAGAACTATATTGGTATTGCATCTATGGCGGCGGGAGTTGGTTTTATCAAAAAGGAGACTTTGGAAAAAATTCAGGAACACAAAAAGAGGCTTGTTTCGATGTTTATTGAAGAGTTCAAAGGCAACCCTGCAATAAAGCTCTATCACAGCGAGACAAAGAGCAGCTATAGTTTGGTTTCGTTCAACATAGAGAATATCGAAGCCGAAGAAGCTGCTTTTATATTAGCAAATTCGTTTTCAATACTTGTGCGTGGTGGTTTGCACTGTGCTCCGCTTATTCACAAGTATTTGGGAAGCGAGCCGCACGGTACAATACGGGTAAGTCCCGGCTATTTTACGACTGCAGAAGAGATGAAGCAATTAATCGAAGCCGTCTATAAATTAATAGATTACGGAAAAAAGCAAGATTAATCAAAAGTGATTTAGAAAATGCTGAACTACATTGGGTTCGAGCAGGACGGTAAGCGTAATTCCGGCAATTGCACCGAAGAGATGAGCCGAATGATTAATGTTGTCGCGTGCCTGACGTTCGGCATAGAAGCACCATGCAAGATAGATCGCACCAAAAATATAAGCGGGAATTGGAATTGGCAGCGGGAAAATCATCATTTTGCTTGTCGGGAAATATAAAATTGAGCCAAAAACAATACCGGATACTGCTCCCGAAGCTCCGAGCGAACGGAAATTGGGATTGTGGGCGTGCTTGAAAAAGGAGCCCAGATCTGCAATAATCATACTGCCGAAGTAAATTATCAGAAAGTTTGTTGCCCCGACAATTTCTTCAAATCTAAAAGCGAAAAAGTAAAAAGTAATCATATTGAAAGCAAGATGAGTAAGATCGGCATGAAGGAAACCGCTTGTGATGAAAGTGTACCATGCACCTTCGCGACGCACTCGCCAGGGCGAAAACATCCAGCGGTAATAAATGCTTTGGTTGCGATACATTGCATACAGCGAAATTGCAGCAGTTGCTATTAATATTATTAATGCCATATATTTCCAGAATATTTGTTAATGTTTATAGAACGAAAGATAATAGAATAAATTATTAAATTATTTGGCATATTAATTGATAATTCTACAATAAAAAATTTTCATAAATTCAAAACAAATATTATATTAGAGAAAAGAAATTTATGAGTGAAGCGGGCAAAATACTGAAATCGGAGCGTCTGAAACGCAACCTTTCAATCGAAGAAGTGAGCAAAACGACAAGTATTCGGACGCATATTATCGAAGCAATTGAAAATGGTAGATACAACGTTTTGCCCGAAATATATATTAAGTCTTTTATCAGAAAATTATGCAATTTATATGAAATTTCTGATTTAAGCTTTCAGCTGCAAGAGCTGGACGAAAGCAAGCAAGAGGCAGCAGAAGAGATTACGGAAGCAGAGCCAGAGGTTGCACCGGCTGAAAAATCAGAATTTGCAGAAGAAAAATCCGCCACAAAACACGGCAAAAAGAAAAAGGAAAAGCCTAAAAAAATAGTTACTTCCACAGAGGTTTCGCAAAGCAAGGATTACACGGAAATATTCCGGAAGCGAAGAGTGCGTTTCAGCGTTAACCCGGTATTTATAAATTACATTATTATTTCAACAATTGCGATTTTTCTGCTACTTGTAATCTATTTTGTATTCTTTTTTGATACGAAAAAGTTTCTCGAGGAGCAGCGATATATGCAGGACACAGTAGCAGAGAAGGTGGAAAGCAGCGTAGAGAACAAATTAACGGAGTTTTTCAACAAAAGCGATTCGATAGTGATAAAAGCAGTGGCCCGCGATACAGCGTGGATGCGTATAGAGATAGACGGAGCAAGAAGCGAGGAGTTTCTAATGTATCCGGGAATGGAGCGTATCTGGAATGTGGGCGAATTTGCAATAGTTCATCAGGGGAATTTCGGTGCGATACGCTTTTATCGAAATGATGAACTGCTGGAAATACCGGGCAAGCGAGGCGCAGTTGTAAAAAATGTGAGAATAACAGCGAGCGAAGTGCTAAGCGTGAATCCCTGGGCAGAAGACCCCACCAGCCGTGTAGATGCCATCGAGAATGTTCCGAAAAATATTCGACGCTACAAGCAAAAGCAGGATGAGCCAATAAAACTGATACAGCCTTCGGAGCCAATTCAGAAAAAGCCATTAATCAAAGACAGTATTAGATAATAATCAGTATTTTACAACGATTTCGAATTTGGGTTTATCGAGAGCGGCTTCCGATTCGATAAATTCGCGAACGTAAGGCTTAATGAAGTTGTGCTGAAGGACGTCCTCGGGCAAGCCGCGGGCGATAGCGCGGGCGGCAATTTCAGGTGAAGCATTTTTATTAATTAGAACGAGTTTTCGTTCTTTAAGCACAGCAGCACCGCTTTTGAAGTTTCCTTTTTCGCGGCGAACAACAACGCCGGAATTTTGAGCGATATATTCGAGTTCTTTGAGTAATTCTTTAGTTGTCATTGGCATTCTCCTTTCTTGAAAGTGGCAGCCAGGCAAAGCAGGCAGCCGCTGCCGTAGTAGTAAGAAAGCTGAGACTGCTTGCAACAGTTAAGTTGTTGCTGACAAATCTGTTGTAGAAAAATTCCTGCACTTCCCAGGCGTAGAAATCGCATAAGTTTTGCAGAACTACGGAGCTTGCCAGCCGCCAATCCATATAGAACAAATAAGCTTGCACCGGGAGAGCAAGCAAGAGCAAAATGAGCGACATCAGGAGCCAGCCGTTTTGTTTCCAGCATTTTCTGTTACGTAAAGCGAAGATTATCAAAGAAATGGCGAACAGTACGTAGCCGACGTCGGTATAAATAGCTAAGTCGGCGAATAAATATATATTTTGCAGTCTGATTGCATCGGTGTAGTTATCTTTGAGCGTGAGCACTGCTTCGGGCTTGAAAATATCGTAGCCAATTGCAGTGCGGGATAGATTGCCTCCGAACCAAGCTGCGAAACCAATCAAAGCCACAGTCAGAAGAACCGAAGACCAAAAATTGTGCTTTATCATTGAATTCCTCTGTTTTTTTTAGCAAAAATATGAAAGAAAAAAATATTGTGCAAAGAGGAGTTTTCGACACGGGGTGGGCAGATCTATTGCTTGATAGATTTTAGGTATTTTCGTAAGAGATTGTAGTTTAGAAGTTCATAGTCTTTGGTGAAATATCTTTCTTTTAAGTTCTTATACCTATTTTCACCGTCTTTTGTGAGCCAGTAGTTGCCGTCGGTAACCCACATAAATTTATAGTTTGTATTATTTTTGGAGTTGAAAGTGTCGATAACATTCTTTAGGTCAATATATTCATTTTGATTGATACCGATCTTGGTTCCCGAAGTTGAATAAAAATTAGTTTTAACAAGGTATTCAATTTTATTGTCAATAATGAGAATAAAGTCAAATTTTTTTGGTTTATTGTCATTCTTTTTTACAATGCCTTGTATTTCCTTTTCGGTAAGATAGCAATAACCAGAAGCAAACTAATTATTTACGAAAAAATCTGTGTTAATTGATTTTTCTTTAACTAAATTATTTAGGTTAACAAATTGAAATTCTTTCAGAATGTGCTCAATTTTATTAGTACCGAATTTTCCGTGAATACTTTTAGTATCAACCGGATTTTGTTTAAAGTTCAAAAAAGCACGAATATCTATGTTTGCAATAAATTCATCTGCTTTCAAATTTTCAATTAAATATCTTGAAATTCTAAGTCTTGTTGCAATTGAATTCTTTATATGTTTGTGCAAAATATCTTTATTTTTTACAATTTTATCAATGTATTCGACAATACCTTTTTTCAAATAATATATAAGTTCTGTATTAGATTTATCATTAATTTTTTCGAAATATTTTTTGAAAAATATATTTTCTTGACCATTTTCAAATTTATGGATGGACTTTTTGAGATGCGAGATAATTGTTTCCTCATCACTATTATTGAGCAAGCCTACATCAAAGCAGAAGTTAATTAATTGAGCATTAGAAAATCTGTTTAATTGAAATATTTCCTCGAAAATATCGATAATTTATGGATTGGATTCCAGAAGTTTGCTCAAATTTTCAATTGTAATATTCTTTTCTTGCAATAGATTAATCTCTTCTTCATACTCTGCGGAACTGAAGCAATTTTCTTTGAACTCGTTTTGAGTAAATTCAAAAAAACTAATTTTAGAAGCAAAATTAATATAACCCATCTACTTAACCTTTTGATAAATCAACAGGTATTTATGATTAATATTTAAATTTTCTGTAATGTTGGTTTCATTGATAGTATTGAGAGCGAGGATAATAATTTCTTTTATTTTCAGATATTCGTTGTTTCGTAGTTTTTGTTCAACAAAAATAGATTCGCTTCGGACTAATCCATTGTCTAATCTATTGTCGTTACATAAGATGGCGACGATGCGATTATTATTTGCTTTTTGAATATCATTGATGAACTCTTCAAATTTATTGTCAAGTAGATAAACGACTAAATTTGCAGTTATATCATTATTAATGTTGTAAATACAAAAGTTCTTAGAATATCTTTTGACCAAATTGGAAATTGCATTATCTAAATAGTTTGATGAGTTTGAAATCCATACAGATGTTGATTCGAAATAAATATCATCGATAACTGAATAAGATAAATCAGCAATATTTTTCTCCTCGTCAAAAGAGTCCGATCTGTCGGTTTTTTGAAAAACGACCAAATATTCGTGAGCCAGAAGCAGAAAGTTGTATTTAATACTGTTGTTATACCAAAAACCGGTAGTTTTACAATTATGTTGCCGCTTAATAATAATTTCTTTGATTTTGAATCCAGCCTGCAAATACTTATCGATAGTCCAGAAGCCTAATGGAACAACCAATTTGTTTTTTCGCATATCGCCAATAAGTATAGCACAAAATTTCTCGTCTTTCAAAACTCTATAACTTTCGTCTGCAACTTTTTTTATTTCGTTCAAGAAGTTTTCTGTGTCCAAATGCGATAAGTCATGTTCATTATCGAAAGTGTAATTAATAATATTTGAATAAGGCGGGTGAGAGCAAATCAAATCTACCGAACTATCTTCCAAAAAGGAGAGATTTCTTGCGTCGCCAACTCTTAAATCAACATCTCCGCCGAATAAGTATTCAAAATTTAAGTTTTCTTTTGCTAATTCGATAGCTTTTTCGTTAATATCAATACCGATAAAATTTCTGTTTAGCAATTTGCATTCGACAGCTGTAGTTCCAGAACCACAAAAATAATCAAGCACCAAGTCGTTTTCTTTTGAATATCGCAGAATAATGTTTCGCGGAATAAATGGCGACCAGTTCCCGCGATAATTTCCGTTATGAGTTGCCCAGTTGCCACGCGATTTGAAGCTCCAAACAGTGTTGTTCTATAATTGAAAGTCTGGTGGAGATGATTTTCTAATCTTTTTGGGAGTGTTTATATTCGAAACATTAATGCCTTTTTCTTTTGTGATAATTTGTTCAATTTTCTTTAAGTTGATGTTATGTTTTTCTCCGATTTCTTTGTCGGACAATCCATTTATTTTATCGATAAGAACGTTTTTTTCTAATAATACTTTATTCATTTTTTTATTCGTGTTGCTAATATTTAATACAATTTAACATTAAAAATAATTTATTCAATAAAGAAAATTATCAGTAATTGGTGGTAAAATGAAAGCCATATTTGCAATGCTGCTTGCGAAAAACCTGCATCAGAGCTTTTAGCGCACAACAACGAAGCTTTTGGAGAGGCTGCCGAACTCGTTGCGAATGCTTACGAAATACACCGATGGGGCAAGCCAACGCAAATCGATTTGTTCGAACACATACCCTTGACGCGAGGTGTAGCGACGCAGGAATACTTCTTGCCCAAGTGTGTTGTAAATTGCTATTTCGAACGGGCTTTCCTCGAGCAAATTAAGTTCGAGCGTCAATAATTCGTTTGATGGGTTCGGGGCGAGCCGCATCTGCATATTTGCAACAGGGGAGCTATCAAATCGGATTTCTAATGTGTCGGACGAGTTTTTGCAATAGTTTGCGTCTTGCACAATGACGTAATATCGACCGGGAGCGAAAGCATAGCAGCGGTTGCCGGAAGCGTCGGCAATCAAAGTGTTGTTTGCATACCAGTAGAGTGTGCCCGAGGCGTCGGTTTCGAGCCAATTGCCATTTTTGCGTATAGTTGGCTTGGGTGGCAATGGATTTACAAAGATTTCGAAGAGGGAAGAGGTGTAGCGGCAGTTGTATTCGTCGGTTAGCCAGAAGAAGTATTTTCCTGCCTGAGTAAATTGTCCGAGCAAGCCGATTCTGCCGTTAGACCAGCCGCTTTGAAGCACTTTCTGAGAGCTTTGGATTTTTGCAAGTATCATAGCTGTATCGCCCTCGCAGATGGGGTTCGAAGTGAGCAGAATCAAATTGATTTCGGGGATTGCGGGTTTCCATAGATAAACTGTGTCGCTTACGGCAAGGCAACCATTATCCCGGACAGCCGAAACGTAGTAATTGCCTGATTGCGAAACTTTGAGCGACGAGCCTCTGCTTCCGTTATTCCAGATGTAAGTATAATCAGGAACTGGATTTAGCACTTCCAAAGTTACTTCCTCGTCCGGGCAGAAGACAACGCGCTCCGGAACGGCAATAATGGGTTTTTCTGCGGGGCACTCCCAGAGCTGCAAAGCCCACACACCACGTCCGAAAGTGGCAGCGAATAGGGTTCCGGTTCCGTAGTGAATTTCCAACTCATTAATAATAACGGCGGGCAAGCCGTCTCCGGCAGGAAGCCAGACGGTATCGCTCAGCCGTTTGCGGAATACGCCGAAATCGGTTCCAACGTAGATGATGTCGGTTGTGCTGTCGATGACCAAACAATTAATAGGAATATTTGGTAAATTATACGAGTGATTTTCCAAGTTGGAATTATTCCAGCGAAAGATTTTTTGCGAAGCGGTGAAACCGCCGCAGGCCATCCATAGGTTACTGTAAATGTCGAACTGAATTGCTGAAATCGGGGTGTTTAGCTGCAGGAGTGCTGTCCAATTTTTCCCGAAATTTTCTGTATAAAACAAATTGTTTGATTTGGCAACGGCAAACACATTTTCATCCGAATAGGAAGAAGCAATAGCAGCAATAGTTGAACTATCGGCAAAGTCCGAAATTTTCTGCCAGCTGAGACCTTTATCGGTAGAAGTCCAGAGATTTTCGTAACCGCAATAGACGATTGCGGGATTTGCGAAGTGGTAGCTAAAAGAAGTAACCCAAGGGCGTTTTTCGTCTGTCGGTATTTCCATTTTACCGATTTCGGTATTGAAAATATTGCCGCGCTGAGTGGAGAAATACACAAGCGAAGGGTTGTCGGGGGCAACAAAGCATTCCATACCGTCGCCAGCCCAGAAGAACTTCCATTTATCATAAAAATATTCGTAAACGTTGTTGTCCTGCGAACCACCATAGAACAGCCGGGGATTAAACGGGCTAAGCCCAATGCGGTAGAATTGAGTGATACCGAGATTAGAGCTAATATTTTCGATTTTGGAAAAATCGGGATTGAATCTGTAAATCCCGCCGTCGTTTGCGAGATAGATTTTGCCATCAAAACGGTTATATTTAATGTCGTGCATATCAACGTGAACTTCGTTGTTGATAGGAGTAAATTCGTCGGAGTGAAGGCTACCGCGATAGAGCCACACACCACCGACATAGAACTCATCTTTGCTATTTGGTAGAAACGAAAGCGCAAGATTGAAAAAGCCTTGTGCCTGAACTAATTCGGAGTATTTAGCGGTGTCGGTAAATAATGGATGCCAGAAGTATCCGTCGCTATCAGATAGATAAAGCCCGCCGAATGAGTTGGTATGCTTCGAAACGCACAAAGCAAGCAGACGCGATGGGGCAAGTGGAGTTGTGGCAAGCACCACGCGGGAGGCATCGCGCCAGTAGTTGGCAAAGAACCAGTTTTCGCCGGCATCCTCTGAAATTAGCAGGAAAGCACCATCGGCAAGGCTGTACGTAGTTGCAAACAGGACTTCGGGCGTGCCTTCTTTGAATCGAAGGTCTCGAAAATTGAAGCCATCGATAAGAGAGTGCCAGGAATTGCCGGCGTCGGTAGATTTTATTATGGAAGTGCTTGTCGCTGCATAAAGGATTTGTGGATTTTCGGGATGAACGAGCAATTTTGAAATAAACTGACCGCTGCTATATTCAATACCTGTTGGTAATATTTCCCAGGTGTTTCCCTTGTCGGTGGATTTAATAATACCGAGCGAGAAGCAACCGAAGAAACTGCTGCCATCAGCATCGCCGGTTGCAACGTAAATTGTGTTTGGGTCTTGCATTGGAATAGCTATATCGGATACTCCCATAGACAGGAACTCAGTAAAAGGCACAACTTCCCAGCTATGTCCGCGGTTTGTGCTTTTCCAGAGACCGCCCGAAGCCGAGCCGAGCCAGATTAAATTGGTATCGAGCGGGTCGAAGGCAACTGCATTGGCACGTCCGCTGCCCGAGAGCCGTTTGTCGGAGCCTTTTTGCGGAAGACGCGGACCAAGTTCCTGCCAGAGGTTTGTATTTTGATTGAACTGTTGAGCTTTGTTGCGTAACAGTTTTTTGTATTCATCAAAAATGCCGATAGTTGCAGGAAGATGTCCGGCAGAGTCGGTTCGCACCGAAAGTCTGTGCCGAAGACGTTCGATAGGCTTGTATCCTTTGGTTTTGTAGAAGTTAGGTGGGGAGTTTCTTTCGATGTTGCTACTGAATTGAAAGAAGTTTGATGGCGACGAGCCCTTGTCGGTCAGGTAGATTTGGGCAAGTGAACACTCGTATGATAATAAGAATAAGAATATGGTTATATAAATTCGCATAGTCAATTATATTAGGTTCAATAAAGTTAAATTAAGCAATGTAAAATACAAATAAAACAAATATTTAGTTTTTTATTAAGAATTTTTGTATTTTGAAAGTTATAGCGAATAATTTTAATTATTATTCAATTATTTTGTGATTTTTTTTAATACTGTTTGTTATTACAGGTAAGGAATAGAATTATTTAAAAATAAATTGTTATTAAACAAGGGGTTAAAATGAAAAAACTGTTCACATTGACACTTTTGCTGTGTATGGTAGCATTGTCGGTGACCACCAACGCACAGAACACCCGCATCGAAAAAATCAAGAAGAACCTGAGCAATCAGGTGCTTACTGCGGGTTCAAACTCACAGGGCTATGAATTTATCGTTGCCTTTCCACAAAATGAAGTTGCTTCGTGGACAAGCGGCGATTTGTTTATCTTCGTATCGTCTGCAAAGCCAACAACGGTTGAGCTTCAGAATGCCCGCACAAACGGCACTATCGCAAGGAA
>CALGXJ010000076.1 GCA_937936035.1 Eximiradius proteiniborus | reverse complement strand
TTTATGAAAATTCTTGTAATAAATTGGCAGTGCATAAAGAATCCTTATGGCGGCGGAGCGGAAGTTCATTTTCACGAGATTTTTTCGAGGATTGCCAGCAAAGGGCATACAGTAGTATTACTTGCTTGCAAATTCGAAGGTGCAAGCGAATACGAAATTATCGATGGGATTGAAATTTATCGCAAAGGAAGCAGGAGTTTATTTAATTTTTATGTTCCAAAACACGTAAAGCAACTTGATAAAAAATATGATTTTGATATTATTATTGACGATATTAATAAAATACCATTTTATACACCTTTATACGTTAAAAAACCAATTCTTGCAATAAGCCACCATTTTTTCGGACGTAGTATATTCAGAGAAGCATCCGTGGTGGCTGGTTTATATGTTGTCGCGGGTGAATATTGTATGAGATTTGTTTATAAACGTACACCATTCAGCGTTGTTTCGCAAAGCACACTTGACGAATTTATCAGGATGGGTTATGATAAACGATACTTTACTATTATTTATAATGCAATAGACCACAATCGTTTTCCTTTTTCAATCGGTGAGAAAGAAAAAGAACCGACAGTATCGTATTTTGGGCGATTGAAGAAGTACAAAAGTGTTGATCATCTACTGAGAGCATTTGCAATTGTAAAAAAGAAACACCCACAAGCGAAGCTTCACATTTTAGGTCGCGGGGATTTTAGAGGTGAACTTGAAAATTTGGCAAAACAGTTGGGAATAGATAAGGATACGATATTTTTTGGGTTTGTCTCGGAAGAAGAAAAGGTAAGGATGCTCTCGCGGACATGGTGCGTTGTAAACACATCTATGAAAGAAGGATGGGGAATTACAAATTTAGAGGCAAATGCAGCGGGGACACCCGTAATCTCAGCAAACTCACCAGGATTACGTGATTCAGTCTCAGTTGGAAAATCAGGTTTGCTTTATGACTATGGAAATATAGAAGAACTTGCTGAAAAAATTGAGATTATATTTGCGGATGCAGAATTGCGGGGAAAATTATCCATTGGAGCAATTGATTGGGCAAAGCAGTTCAGTTGGGATAAATCTGCAGATGAAATGATTATTTTAATTGAAAAAGTTATAAGAGGTGAGTTTAATTTTTAGCAATTTTCTGATATTTTTTCGGGCTAATTCCATATTTTTTTGAGAATTCACGGGAAAGGTGTGCAGGACTACTATATCCAAGTTCGTATGAAATATCAGTTACATTATTTCCATTTTCAAGCATTTGTTTGGCAATCTCTAATCTTTTATTTCGGAGATAATCGAAAACAGTAAGACCAAACTCTTGCTTGAAAGCTTTGTTGAGTCGGGTGTGAGTAATATCGGCAATTCTGCACAGTTCTGCAAGTGGAGGCACATCTGCAATATTATCAAGAATTATTTTTTCAACAAACCGAGCTTTTTCCAAATCAGCATCTGAAATATGCAAAGAAGCAACCTGAAATTTTTCGCTTATTTGATTAATAAGCAACGTCATTAGTTCAAGTGATTTTGCTTCGAGGAACATTTTGCGAGGAACAGTAGAATAATTATCAGTTATCTGAGTGCAAGCGATTTTCATCAAAGGATTGATTTTACTGGTGATAACGAAAGGATTTCCAGATTTTTGGAAAATCAACTCTTTAAGATTTTCAGGAAAATTTTCGATTTCATTTTCGATAAATTTTTTGAAATAATCAACAGAAGTGTGTAGAGAAAGCACCAATATTTTATCTTTGCCGTTAAGAAACAATTTTCCTTTTGAATTAGGAAGGTAAAAAATAGCGCAAGTGCCAGCAGAAATTTCAAGAAAATTGCAAAAATTATTAGCTGAAGATATTTCAACTGACATACTGCCGGATAGACAGAAAGCAAATTCGAGAGGAGCTTGCTCAATTGAAAAATCGACGCTGATGTTTTTTTTAAGTCTATACTCGGTTACAACAAGTTTGAGACCGTCGCGCAATTCAATTTCTTCTTTGAAAGCTTTTCTTAATTTATTCGAAAGAGAAAAAAGAGGCAATTTCAGAGAGCTTTTGCCAAGTTTGATACTTACAGAAAAATTATAATCATCCATTTTAACTGCGTTTTTTGTTGAAATAATAATAAAGAGGGATACCAATTAAACAGAGAAAAATACCGAACAACGAATTGATAAGCTGAGTTTTGCCTTCGATAAACATTTGAATATCATTATATAAAGTAAAAATAACATAAATAATAGAAAAGCAAATAAAAAGCAGAGGAACAAACGGGTATCCCCAAACCCGATAAGGACGTTCTGCATTTGGGAACTTCCGGCGCAGGACAAAAACTCCGGCTGCACCAGCAGCATAAAAGATCCAGCTAACAAAAATCAGCATATCAGTCAGGATATCGAATGTGCCACTGAGCACCAGCACAGAAGCCCAAACAGCTTGCAAAATAAGAGAATTCGAAGGAGTATGCCATTTGGGATGAACCTTTGCAATAGATTTGAAGAATAAATTGTCGCTTGCCATAGCAAAATGAACACGTGCACTTGCTAATATTGTTCCATTAGCGGTTCCGAAAGTTGAAACCATAACAGCAGCAGAGACAAAAGCCCCACCGATTGCTCCCATAGAAATAGTTGCAGCATCGGCAGCCACAAGCGATGAGTGAGCCATTTGTTCAATTGGCATAACATAAATAAAAGCGAGGTTAATCAGGACATAAACAGCGATGATTATCAGAGTGCCGACACCGAGTGCAAGTGGTATATTGCGGTTCGGGTTGCGAACTTCACCAGCGATGTATGTAATATTATTCCAGCCATCATAAGCCCAAAATGCTCCGGCAAGAGCAACCATAAATCCAGAGAAAAAGCTAATTTCATTGGATAAATAGGCAGCGGAAGGCTTGCTAAAATTTTCGAAACTTCCGCCGCTGAAAGAGAAACAGAAAATAACAAGCAGTATAATTGCTGTAACTTTCATAAAAGTAAAAGTTGCAGAAACACCCCCACTGAATTTGACGCCGTAATAATTAACGGCAGTTAGCCCGGAAATAACAAAAATAGTAAGCAATTTGACGCCGATATTTTCAAGAGGATAGATATATCCAATAGCAGGAAGAAATATACGGAAGGTTTGTTCAATTTCTGTGCTAAACCGTGGTAAATTTATAAAAAACTGTGTATATTCAGAAAATACATAAGTAATGGAAGCAATAGAGCCA
>CALGXJ010000075.1 GCA_937936035.1 Eximiradius proteiniborus | reverse complement strand
ATTGCTCAATAAATTCAAAAAATGTGAGCTCTTCCGCATTTTTTATGTTCGGTACAAGCAGCAGACGTGAACCATCTTTGCGCTCCAAGTCAATCGCCAAACCTAAATTGATATGTTTCTTTCTGATTTTTGCGGGCTTTCCATCTATTACATCAAAATGCGAGTTCAACTGAGGAAACTTTATTAATGCTTTTACTATTGCCCAAGCCAGAATATGAGTAAATGATATTTTCTTCCTTTTTATGTTTAATAGATGCTTATTAATGATTTGTCTGTTTTCGTCAAGTAATTTAACCGGTATAGTCCTAACAGATGTAGCAGTAGGAACTTCCAGACTTTTTGCCATATTTTCAGCAATTTTTGCTGATATTGAGGATAATATTTCAATTTCAGCATCTTCTTGGATTTTAGAAGGCTGAGTAGGTCCAGATTCTGGCTTTTCGCTCGTTCGTGGTTTTATAATACCTTTCTGCGAAAAGTATTCTTGCCACTCTTTGCTTACTGAATGTGGGTCCTGAAGGTAGTTATAGTATAGTTCTTCAACGAACGCTGAATTTATTTCGCTCATTTTTATCGTAAAATTATTGATTAAATTAAATCTCTAAACGTTTTTCTAAATATTACATTGTAGATTATCACTACTACTAATAATACAACTCGCAACTTACAAAAAGGCTGTTGTTGCAAAACAACAGCCTTTTAAATTTATTCTTGAAATAAGTAAAAACTATTCCTTCTTTAAATAATTCTCAATAAATGGTCTAATTAAATCAATTGGAATTGGGAAAACAGTGGTGGAATTCTTCTCAGAGGCAATATCGGTAAGCGATTGCAAATAACGCAATTGAAGAGCAACAGGATATTCCTGAATTTGTGCTGCCGCCTCGGTGAGTGTTTTAGCAGCCTGATTTTCTCCTTCTGCACGAATTATCTTTGCTCGGCGTTCGCGTTCTGCTTCTGCTTGTTTTGCCATTGCCCGTTGCATCTCTATCGGTAAATCAATTTGTTTAACCTCGACAGATGTTACTTTTACTCCCCACGGTTCTGTGTGTTCATCAATAATTGCTTGAAGTTTCCTGTTAATACTTTCACGCTCAGATAGCAATTCATCCAAATCACTTTGTCCAAGAATACTTCTTAATGTAGTTTGGGCTATTTGATTAGTTGCATACAAATAGTTTTCCACTTCTACAATAGCTTTATCAGGATACATTACTCTGAAATATAGAACTGCGTTTACTTTGATTGACACATTATCTTTGGTTATCACATCTTGAGATTCTATGTCAAATGCTACTGTCCGAAGGCTTACTCTCACCATCTTATCAATAAAAGGAATTAATATTATTAATCCGGGTCCTTTCGAACCTATCAGTCGCCCTAATCGGAAAACTACTGCTCTTTCATATTCGCGGATTACTTTGATTGATGAACTTATTATTAAAATTATAAATAGTACTAGTACAAAAGTAAATTCCATAATAGTTCTCCCAAAAAATGAAATATTTTTATTAAACGTCTTTATTAAACGTCTTTTATATCAAATTAGTTTTTTATTTATTGAAAATCTTTTGCATTTTAACTAAATTGTATTCAATCAATAATGTGAAAAATATTTATGGTGAAATATTATAATATGAATAAAACTTTTTGTATAATTTCTGTTTTTCTTTTGTGGGTAAATTCTGCATTTGCTAATCAAGACAAATTGTCGATCGATATTTCTTCTGCTCAGTTTTATTTAGGCTCAGATTTTTATGAATGGAATCTGTATTATTCTTTCGACGAGAGAGACGTAAAATTTGTTTACGAAGATAATTTATTTGTCTCAAAAATTCAGTTTAATATCAAATTTTTCAGTTCTTTGGGCTTAGAGTTCGAAGACAAATGGATTACAACATACAATGTAACTGAAATTAATCCGGATAGCGATGTTAAATTGTTTGGCGTTCGTTCTTTTCGACTAAAAGAAGGACAATATACAGTTGAATTTTCAGTTACTGACCTCAATCAAAAAAATTATGCAAAATCTGCAAAATTTGATTTATTTATTCGCAAAATGAAAGACGACCGTCTTGAACTTAGTGATATTGTGCTGGCACACATAATTCTCAACCAGAAGAATGCCGGAATTTTCGCAAATGAACAATTTTTACGTAATTCTCTCTATGTTTATCCCAATCCATCAGCAGAAATATATGGAAGCTCGCCTTCACTGAAATCTTATTTTGAAATATACAATTCAAATAAAGTTTCTCCTGATGGTATTCAATTGCATTACTATATATTTGATGGTGCAAATCGCGAAGTCTTTTATTTCCCGAAGCAACTTAAATCATTATTTGATGGAATGGTTGAAACAATTGAAATCCCATTGGATGCTATTCCCACAGGGGTTTACAATTTAGTTGTAGCAGCAAAGGCAATAAATTCATACGATTCTGTAACCATTTCCAAAAAGTTTTACTTAATTAATCCTGATTTGCCTCCGGTTTTGGAACTTTCTCGTGGTATTGATAATACTTTTGAACTTTCAGAATTTGCAACTATGTCCGAAGACCAGTTAAATCAAGAGTTTCAACAAGTTCGCTTTATTGCTTCGAAAGAAGAAATCGACCAATTCCGCTTGCTTTCTGATCCTACCGCAAAAGCTCGCTTCCTCTTTTCTTTCTGGCAGCGAAGAAACACTGATACAACCTCTTCCATTAATTTAGCCCGGTATAACTATAAGAAAAGAATCGAACAGGCTAATAAATTTTTCTCCTGGGGTGGAAAGCAAAATGGCTGGGATACAGATCGCGGCCGCGCTTTTCTGAAATATGGTGAACCCTCGAACAAAGATTATTTCCCTCAAAGAGGAAATGAACGTGCTTACGAAGTTTGGTTCTATTCCGAGCTTGAAGGCGGGGTCTATTTCTACTTTGTTGATGTTGGAGGTTTCGGTAATTTTCAACAAGTCCATTCTACAAAATCAGGAGAAATATACAATCAAAATTGGTATGAATTGTATATCCCAATTACTAAAGAAAATAGAAAAGATTATCAAATTGATGAGGATATGAGAAAGTATAGATGAAAAAATCTGTTTTAATTGACTATTTTACATATATTTTGATGAAGATTCTAGGATGGATTGCTTCTTTGCTTTCACCAAAATTTCGTGGTCATTTTGGGAGATGTATTGGTAACTTTTTATTTTTTTTGCCAAGCAAAAGAAAAAAAATAGCTCTTTATAATCTTAGAATAGCTTTCCCTGATAAGTCTATTGATGAACTTAAAAAAATTGCTCGCAAGTCCTTCCAAAATTTATCTATTGTATTTATCGAAACCTCCGCTGCTGAATTTTTTAGCGAAAAAGATATTACTAAACTTATCAAAATAAATAATATTGAGTTAGTTCCTCAACTCCTAAATCAAAATAAGGGACTTATCTTTCTTTCTGCTCATTATGGGAATTGGGAATATGCTGCAATTGCTGCTGGTATTTACAGTAAAGTGCCGATAAACGTAATTGTACAAAAACAGAAAAACAAATTTGTCAATAAGTCTATCACGAAAACAAGAACAAAATTTGGAAATAAAGTTGTCCCGATGAACAATGCAGCTCGTCAAATTATCTATGCTATCAGAAAAAATGAAGCCATTGCTATGCTTGTGGATCAATCTGCAAAATTCGGTAAAGATAATTTTATCAATTTTTTTAATATCCCCGCCCTTACTTATGATGCTCCGGCTGAACTTGCTTTACGGTTTCGCACACCTATTGTTTATGGCTTTGCCTTTCGTAATGATGATTTCACTTATACAATTGATTTAAAGGAACTTGACTTTTCAGACTTATCATATAGCAAAGAAAATATTAAAATTCTTACTCGTCGTCATGTCGAAGCACTCGAAAAACAAATACTTAAAGCCCCGGAACTGTGGGTATGGGAACATAAACGCTGGAAGCATTCCGTCGACTACAAAAAAATTGAGTGATGATTTTTATTCCCGAGTTTATGAAGTTATTGCACAAATACCTTATGGTAAGGTTACAACTTATGGTGCAATTGCTCGTGCTTTGGGTATTTCTCGCTCAGCTCGATTAGTCGGGATGGCTTGCGCTGCTGCAGCCGGCAAACTTGATTTGCCCTTTCATCGTGTTGTCAATAGAAACGGTGAGCTGACTGGTAAACACAATTTCCCGACACCCGATTTTATGGAACAGATGCTTATTGCCGAAGGTGTTGAGTTTATTAATGGATGCGTTGACCTTAAAAATTTTTTATGGGAACCAGAAATTTATTAAATTGAATTTATGAATTTAAGCGAGCAAGATATTAAAACTAATATCAAGGGAAATCGAATACTTGGTATTGATTTCGGACTAAAAAGAGTTGGATTGGCTATATCTGACGAACTCGGTATTACAACTACTCCATTAGAAACGTTGGATTATTCCAAACAAGATTTTTGGGAACGATTGTTAGCAATTATTCATAAACAAAAAGCAAAAGCTTGCGTTGTTGGTGTGCCTTTCTACGATAAACAAACTGATACCGATATTTCTAACGCTTTGAATGTCTTTATCGATTTGCTTCGCAGCAGATCTGGTATTGATGTTTATGTCTTTGATGAAAGCTTTACTTCACGGAACGCTGTTCAGACTATGCTCGCAATCGATAAGCCTAAAAAAAAACGTAGTCAGAAAGGCGAAAAAGATAAAATCGCCGCTGCTCTGATTTTAAGAAATTTTCTTGATTACTACTTGGGTTAATATGACACGCAAATTTATTATTACTCTCGCTTTACTCACGATTTTTCCCTTTTCAGCTTGCTTCTCTCAACCAGAAAGAAATTCTTCTAATAGAGAACCAAGCAATTTTGTCTTCGACTATTTTGCTCAATCATCTTATTCGCGTGATAGTGTTGAAATTACTGTTTTCTACAAAATTGCCTTTCAGGCTCTTTTGTTTAATCAGCAATCAACAGGTTTTTCTACTAATTATCAAATCGAGGCCACGTTCCGTGATGCTAATGGTATAATTCGCCGCAGAGCAAATGTTTTTGACACAATCATTGTGAATTCTTTTGATGAAACAAAAGCTATCAATAATTATAAGTTTGGTTTTATCAACCAGAGGCTTCCACTATCAACTTACTTCGTTCAAATTCAGATTTTGGATTTTCGCAATCAAGTTCTTCACAGGAGCAATTTCCAGTTCAGCAAAGATAAACAAGGCAATGTTAAATACCTCCCAATATTTGCATATAATACAAAAGAAAAAGAATATGTTTCGCAGGTTGCTAATGGCGTTTCTTTTGCCGCTCCAAACTTTTCTATATATCTACCGGTAATTTTATCAAATCGTAGCGAAAAAATTTGCTATGAAATCACAAAAATCAATGAAAAAGAAGCAATTAATTGGGGTGATTTTTCTCCAATTTCTGATGAAATTGAACCCGTCTCTGATTTATATTTGAGTTTCGAATTAACTAATGCTGGAGTCGCAATTTCAAAAAATAATTCTGGTGCCCAAAACCCCTTTTTTGCATTGATTGATAAACCAAACACATTTGTGCCTGGTTCATACAATCTAATTCTTAAATATGGAGATAGATTGGACACATTTAATTTCAGGGTGGTTTGGGAAAATATCCCTAAATCTTTGCGAGACCCTCAATATATGTTACGGGTAATGGAATATATCTTAACTGATGATGAAATAAAGCTTTTTCGCTCTTTCAAAAGACGCCAGCTCCCTGAAAAATTGTTCGATTACTGGAAGCGTTTGGACCCGACAGCAAACACACCTTACAACGAAGCAATGAACGAATACTTTACTCGAGTTGATTATTCTTCTATCACTTTCAGAACACCAGTTCAAAGCGACGGTGCTTTAACCGATAGAGGAATGATTTATATTCTTTTCGGACCACCTGATGATATTCGAAGATCTCACCAAAACAATAAATTGCGCGAACAATGGACATATCGCAGACTGATTAAGGATTTTACTTTCGAACAGGTTTCTAATGGCAATTTCCGTCTAATTCAAATTAAAGAATAAATCAAGGAATTATTATGAATGTACCTCTTTTGGATTTAAAACAACAATATCAATCAATCAAACAAGAAATTGAACCAATTCTTCTGAAAATCGCCCAAAGTCAGATGCTTATTTTAGGCGAAGAAGTTTCAAAATTAGAAAAATCGCTTGCTGACTATTGTGGGACAAAGTATGCAGTCGGAGTATCTTCAGGGACTGATGCCTTGCTTATGGCTTTGATGGCTTTGGGTGTTGGTCCGGGTGATGAAGTTATACTGCCCACTTATTCATTCTTTGCTACCGCTGGAGTAGTTGCACGTTTATTTGCAAAACCTGTGTTCGTTGATAGCGATCCGGTTACTTTTAATATTAACCCATCGTTAATTGAAAATAAAATCACCTCGAAAACAAAAGCAATAATACCTGTTCATCTTTACGGTCAAGCTTGCGAAATGACTGAAATCTTAGAAATAGCAAATAAATACAATATTCCGGTAATCGAAGATGCTGCTCAAGCAATTGGATGTCAATATAAAAATGGGAAGCCAGTGGGCTCTATGGGTACAATGGGCTGCTATTCTTTTTACCCAACTAAAAATTTAGGTGCTTTTGGAGACGGTGGATTAATTGTTACAAATGATGAAATGCTTGCTAAAAAATTATTCCAGATGAGAAATCACGGAATGGAACCAAAATATTATCATAAATTCGTCGGTGGCAATTTCCGTCTTGATGCTATTCAAGCAGCTGTCTTAAATGTTAAATTCCCTTATCTTGAAAGTTGGCACCAGGCGCGCAGAAATAATGCAGAAATTTATTACAATGAATTCATTAATTCAGGACTCGCTGATTGCATTGGAGCAACTTCTTTTGATGCTCGGAACAAAGTTTTACTACCGAAGCCTATCTACAAAGATACCGGCGTAAAAAATTATCATATCTATAATCAATTTATTATTCGTGTTGAAAAACGTGATGAATTAAGACAATTTCTTTCGTCTCAGTCAATTGGGACAGAAATTTATTATCCTGTGCCTTTCCATCGTCAGGAATGTTTCGCTTATCTCGGTTTCCTGGATAAAGAATTCCCGGTTGCAAATGCTCTTGCAGAAACATCTCTTGCTTTGCCTATTTATCCTGA
>CALGXJ010000074.1 GCA_937936035.1 Eximiradius proteiniborus | reverse complement strand
CGCATATCGTTGGAACGGGCTTGAAGAGCATCAATTTGCCCGCGTAATGCAGATATTTCAGCCCGAAGATTGCTGTTTTCGGACATTATTTTGTTGTACTCTTCTTTGGTAATTACAATGCTTTCTAACTCGTCCATATTTTCACCTTTATTTTTTTTATTTTTAATTCCAACATAGATAAAGAAAATAGTTGAAGCAAGTATTATACCAAATATCAAACCAAAAGTTAATGATTCTTTATCAAAGGAAAAAGAACTAATTTTTGTTTTTTCGGACACTATTTTTTCCAATTTTTCAATATGCTTTTCGTATTGATTTATTTTACTAAGAAGTTGTGCTTCTCGATTGTTCACTCTGAACGAAATTGAACTTGTTTTGGCAATCCAGCGCCCCTGTAAATCAAATCCACCTACTACAAAAGTATAATTATCCTCAAATAAATCAGAATATTGAACAACATTTGAACCGGTAACCTTAAAACTCGAGTCTTGCTTAGTTCGCAGGACTACACGATAGTAAAAAGAATTACCTGCATTTTTTGGTATATTTTTTATTGAATATTTGAAAGCAATTGTATCGCTCTGCCGCACAACAATCTCTTTTTCGTCCGAAAATTTAATTGGTATGTTGTTTACTTTGACCTCGAGAATTTCACTTACAGGCTGTTGGCTTCTTGCCACCTGCACAGTTGCGAGCAATACAATTAATAAAATTGTGTATAGTTCTGTTTTTCTCATCATTCTTTAATATTAATTTGATTTTGCACATAAAAATAAAACAAAAACCAATCCAATTAATTGCAATATAAATGATTAAAAATAAAAAAATTATATCAATTTTGAGATAATATGAGAAATGTATTTTTTTTAATTAATTATTCATTTTTCTTTCTTGAACGTAGTGCATTTGCACTTACCCGAAAATCTAATTTGTAAAAAGCCTCGCGCCCTTTTTCAAGTAGCTTCTTCTCGGCAATGAAACCAATCATTGCTGCGTTGTCCATACAATATCCCATTTCGGGTGCAAAAGTGGAAATACCAATTTCAGATGCCATTGATTTCATTTTTTCTCTGAGCCAACTGTTTGCAGATACACCCCCTGAAATCACAATGTTCCTTATTCGATGCTCTTCTGCTGCTTTTAAAGTTTTAGCAACGAGCACATCAACAATTGCCGCTTGCACCGAAGCAGCAATATCTGGCAATACCTCTTCGGGGACACCTCCCGGATAATTCTTGTAGACAAAGTTTTTAACAGATGTTTTCAATCCGGAAAAGCTAAAATCATAATCACCGGAATTTATCATAGAACGCGGAAAATCAAATCTTCTGCTGTTGCCGTTCCGCGCTAATTTATCAATTTCAGGTCCACCGGGGTAGGCAAGTCCCAATAGTTTTGCAACTTTATCGAAGGCTTCTCCTGCTGCATCGTCCCGAGTAAGCCCAAGTATTTCATAATCATTAAATGAACGTACTAAGAAAATCGCTGTGTGCCCCCCGCTTACAAGCAGATTAATAAACGGAAAGCCGCACCCAATATTGCTAATCAATCCGGAATATATATGCCCTTCTATATGATTTATTGGAACTATTGGCAAATTGTATTTGAGCGAAAGCCCTTTTGCAAAATTTGAGCCGACTATCAGCGAACCAATCAAACCCGGTTCAGTTGTAACTGCAATTGCTTCGATATCTGTTGGAAGGAGTTTTGCTTGGTCGAAAGCAATTGTGGTGAGTTCGCAAATTGCTTCAAGGTGTGCTCTCGATGCAAGCTCGGGCACAACCCCACCGTATTTTTTATGAAAATATTGCGATGAAATAATATTGCTTCTTATTATACCGTTCTCAACAATCGAAACAGATGTTTCATCGCAACTTGATTCGAATGCTATTAATTTCATCTTATATCTATTGTTTCAACATTTTTAGGTGCTTTGAAATTAAAATATTCTTTTTCGAATTTTGGATTTATCCTGACGTCCCAGATTGCCCATTTCTCTTCATTTTTGTCCTTAATGATTGAAATAGAGGCAATTTCTCCTTTGCTATCAATCCACAATTTTATTTGTGAAAATTGCTCGCCTGTTTTTGGTTCAAGCGTCAATATTTTAAACGAGGTTCCACGGGAAGAGCTTTCAACTTTAAGTTCAATTGGATTTAAATTCGAAATCAGCGAAAAGAAAAAATTTTCTAACGAATTCGTGTGTATATTGCTATCGAAATTGCTTATTATTACGTTTTTGTCTGTTTCTGAATAATTCCAGAGAGTTTTACCATTGCAAGTGATTATGCGGTCGCCAAGACGCAAAACGTATTTATTTCCTTTCTGAGCGTCAAGTTTTCCTTCCAGCGAATGATTGTTCAGCGACTTGAACTTCAAGGAAACCGAAGTGATATTTCCATATTTTGTCAATAATGAATTATAAACCTGAGTTTTATCGTTTTGGGCAAAAACAGAAACAACTGCAAGCAAAAATACAATCAATTTAGTTCGCATCTTTCACCCTAATTAATTTTTGCAGTTACCGGACCGCGTGTGCCGCTATAAGATACTAAATCTGCACTTACAAATCCAATTAAAATACGTGTAGCCACTTTTACAGGAATTTTTCGCTCGTCGTCGCTAAGCCAGATGAATATGCTGCCTTCGCTTTTGAATAGTCCACCTTTTACAACAAGCGGTTCAATAACAATACAGCGAAACTTGCCAGCTTCCACATCTATTGTTTCCCTACGGTGAATTTTCACACCCAAAGTGTAAGTTGTATCTTTAAAAAATTGCTTCAAATAGAAAACGTGTCCGTCCTTCATAGACTTCAAATCAAGCGTGCGCGTGTAATAAAATGCCGAAACTATATCGTGGACATATTCAGGCACCGTGTATTGCTTATCTTTTACAGTTGCTATGTTGTTTACCTGGTCGAAAATTGCTCGGGCATCTCTTTTGTAGTTGCCTTCGCGAATACTTTGCTCAAATTCCCAGGGAAAGATTCCTGCTACATCAAGCACTGTTCGGTAACGGTCGCGCACTTTGTAAAGCATTTCCAAGCTTGGCAGAGAACGCACTTCGAACCGGACATCATAGCATTCGCGTCCGTTTCTGTAAACCGGATTTGGCTGGATATGAAAATATCCAGTACCAGCTGTGATAAATTTATAACCCACTTTATAATTTAATTTTTCGTTGTATCCAAATGCCTCGTTAGGAACATACCGGAAAGATTTACCTTGTTGCTGTGCAACAAGCAGATTTTTTACCTCGTTATCTAAAATAGTTATTAGTGAAAACACAATAGCGACGATAACTGTTGCTAAAATAAATTTGTTCAGATTTTTGGTTATTTTCATTTCGCTCTCTTATACTTTCACATTTTATTAATATACGAATAATTAGGCAATTTGTTAATTCTTTTGTTATTCGAAATATGTATGCAAAGTTTTATTCATTTATGCAATTGAATGAAATACTTATATGTTGCTTTATATTATGTATTTATGTAAAAAAGCCGAGGGAAAACAACTTCACCTCGGCTTTTTTATCACTTACTAAATTTCATTATTCAATTACAATCTGTTTTGTAATTATATTTGAATTGTTAATTATTTTTACGTAATACACTCCTCTGGGGAAATTTTCTGTGCTTATACGATTATTGCTATTTGAGGTTTTATCAAAATATACAATTTTGCCGTTGTTATCGAAAATTTGAATTGTCGATGCTTCCTCACACTCTACGATAAAATATTTATTCGCCGGGTTTGGATAAATTCTAATGTTTTGATCGTTATTGTTTTCAATTGAAGTTGTAGCATTTGATTTAACAAAGATTGGATTTGAATAGAACCAGAGATCGTCAAATGCTTTTGCAGCAGTGTTTTTGCCATAACCTTCCAATGTGTCGCTGAGTGGATTGCCTTCGCCATCAGTTTGGTTTGGAACATTTAAGCCGAAGTTCGAACCACGCAGTCTGAAATACATATGATTATCAACAGGCACATTGATTGTCATTTCTTTCCAGCCATTCCCAATATCTGACCATTTCTTGCTTGTAATACCTTTGCTATCGGTAACGCCCCCATTTGCATCAAATCTTGCAATAATTCTAGTTGTTGCTACTGTATCTACACTGTAAAGCGGACTTCCTGGCTCTATTTTGTTACCTACTTTACCAGCAATCAATACAACGTTGTTTACATCAGGTCTGTTGTATGATGACCAAACATTATGATTTGGTTTTGATGGAACGTGGAATCTAATGGTAATATTTACCGACTTTTTATCTGTTACTAATGTTTCGCCCATTGTAGCGTTTTCAACAAAGAAATGTAAGCTATCAATTAAATCACCGGATACAACCCATACGTTACCGGAACGTGCTCCATCGATGATTGCTTGAGGGTTTTTCTTGTCGCTTACGTAAACATAAGTTTTTTGGTATTCGCCGGGATAAAAGTCGCCACCTTCATCCGTTGTACTGTGGCAGTCTGAATTCGAGAATAACCAGAATTTTCTGCCTTCCGAAAGCATAGCATCCCATAGTCCCCCGACTTTTGCTGAATATATTCCGGCACCTCCGTAAGTGCCTCCGCCGGCGCTTGTATTTGAGTAGCTTCCGCGATATTTTTCTTTTTGATGACCTGGTATACTTTCAAAGCCAAATGCCACATCTGGCCCGGCATTATTGAAGTCTCTTAAATCAGCGATTGTATAACCACCTTTGCCGGGAAGTTTTCTTTCCGGATGTGCAATAATTGCCCAGCTTGTGTTTCTGTGATTTTGCTGCAACCAAGTGATTGCTTCTACAGCTTTTTGATGATTATTGACGTGGTTCTTGCCCTGCCAACCTTGAGATTGACCGCCT
Organism: Eximiradius proteiniborus; assembly: GCA_937936035.1. GTDB lineage: Bacteria > Bacteroidota > Ignavibacteria > Kapaibacteriales > UBA2268 > JAKIZO01. The sequence goes on along the minus strand of CALGXJ010000074.1, from coordinate 808 downwards.
GTTGTATCTTTATCTGAAGCATCGAACAAATATTCGAATTGTGCTACTGCAGTTGCATTGTCATTTTGTTTGAATTGGTCGCCTAAAATTACGACACTGCAATGTTCGTGCCCAGGAACATTCCATTCAACACCTTGAAACACAATTTTGTTTGGATACATTTTTCTTGTGAGTTGAATTGCGGGATAGGAGAAATCTCTTAATGATTGCCATCTCCACATTTTAGGATTTTTGCCCGAAGTGTTATCGCCAATCAAGTTTGTCGGTGAATAAGAATCCCAGTAAGTAATTGCCGGAATAACTTGTCCGGTTGAATCGAAACCTCCGATTAAATCAATTCCGGAATACAAACCGTTCATTCTGAATGCTCCACCATGTTCGGAGTTTGCCCACCAGTCCAATCCAAACCGAGCACTTTTGGTCATCATATGGAAAATACTGTATGAACCATCGGTGAATGTTGAATGCTGATGAAAGTCACCAACAGTCCAACCTTGCTGTGCCTGCAAGTTGAAATAAACTAACAATGAAATTGTGAGTAAAATTAATTTTTTCATTTGTAACACCTTTATTTTGGTAAAACAATTTTTACAGTGGCAAAACTATTCTGATAGTTTAAAGCAATAATTAATGATTAATTTTTTTTGTATGAATTTGGATGATTATGCATAAGTGGCTTAGATATTTGCTGCTTCGAGTTTGTTTAGCCACACTTAAAATGAATTTCATGTGAAATGAATTATTTTTTTTTTTAATTTTTACTTAACTTTTTTATTTAAAAATTTAACGGAATTTTTTTGGCAGGTTT
>CALGXJ010000073.1 GCA_937936035.1 Eximiradius proteiniborus | reverse complement strand
AATTGCCGCTTCCTTGCATACGCCGGGAACCATAATCATAATTCAAAAAAAAGTTCCAGTCTCCATATTGATATGTTGAATTTACAGAAAATGAATATTTATCTTTAGTTCCCAAATTTACACTAAAGAGACCATTCAGCCCTTCATCTCTCTTTTGATTTAGAATAACGTTGATTATTCCTGTCATTCCTTCTGCATCGTAACGGGCTGATGGGTTAGTGATGATCTCTATGCTCTCAATTGACGAGGCCGGCGTCTGCTCAAAGAAAATTGTTGGACTTATACTTGTAGGCTTACCATTAATTTGAAGGCGGAAATTTGAACTGCCACGAAGGCTCACATTACCATCAATATCTACGCTCACAGATGGAATGTTCTTGATTATATCAAGAGCGGTCCCACCAGTTGCAGCAATATTTTTATCAACATTAAATATCCTTTTGCCTTGCGAATATTCCACCATCTGTCTTTCAGCAGTTACTTCAACTGCGTTTGTGCGAGTCGCACTCTGTATTAACCCAATCGTGTTTAAATCAACAGTCCTAATCTCTCGTGTAATTGCTACCGGTTCTGAACTAAAAGTCTCGTATCCTACATAATTTATGCGAACGATATATGCCCCCAATCGAATGTTGCTGATTTCAAATTTTCCAGAAGCATCCGCTACCGCTCCTGTTGCTACCGATGAATCAGGTAATGCGATTACCGATACATTTGCACGTGAAAGTGGAGCACTCGTTGCAGCATCAACAATTTTTCCCTTAATAGTTCCTCCACGCTGGGGTTGCTGCCCAAATATATCTAATCCCGTTATTGTTATTAATAATAGAGCAAAATATAACACTTTTTTCATAAGAAAAACCTACTGCGTTAATTGCTAAAGACAATTATAAGACGTTTGAAAATGAAAAAGGTTTAAAAATTTTTTCAGAAAAAATTCATTTTTTAGATTTTCTTGTTCTTTATTTTAATGAAATGTGGAATGGATAAACTAAATATAATTTGGTTACTCTTCCAAATTCAACAGCCGGCGATGGGAACTTAAAGTAATTCAAGTTCTGCCTTAGCCAATTCCAGAAGTGTCCTCCCTCTGGCAGTAAGTGTATTAGATTATAATCTAATGCAATTATATATCTTGGACTGCCAAAATAAAATCCATCTACCCATTTGTCTCCCCGGCACGGCTTACATTTCCCCAAGGATGCCTGCACAGTATCGCAAAGCCCTCTCACAGCATATCCAAAAGATAATTCCAACCATTTAGGAATATGTCGTGATATACTTTCAGGTAAAGTGTTTCGCAAATTTACTGATAACCACAATGTATGCGAACTATAATCATCGTTAAACATTTCGTGAGGGTAACGCTTTCTTTCATTATGCCAGTCAGCAGGAAAATACATAAATTTTGGAGTAAAATTCTGAAGGTACGGGACGTAGAGTTGTCCTATGTGCAACGCTGCGCCAGCAACATCTGCATAAAAATCTGACGGGCTAAATCCCCACTGCTTACCATAACCATCCAATATCTCTATGTATGTTGAATAAGACAACCCAAAAGCAGTTCCGGCGATTGTTGCACTTTCCCAACTTAAACCACTTTGCATAAATCCTTCTGCCATTAAGGTTGAAGTAAGGTAGCAACCATAGATATGCCCGGCTTTATCAGCATACATTGCATATTTGCCGTCTTCCTGTATCTTGAATTTTGTTTGTTCTTTCCAGATTGTTTCCATCTGAAATTGATGTTGCCAATATAAAAATGCTGACAAAACACCTACAAATATCCCTAAGTTTAATGGTTTTATGTGCGTTTTCTTATACGGCAACTTTCCTGTAATTGTATATCTCGCTGCACCGGCTATTTTAAACTGACTTTGCTCCCATCTTTCGTAGTCCTGACGAACGTCTAATTGCACTGTATCAATGTTGTTCTCTGGATAATGCAACAATCCCGAAACATTGCAGTTGCAATTTTCAGCATACAGACCTATGCAATTAATCAACAAATATAAAATTATTGTTTTTTTCATATGCTAATGAACAAAATTAGATGTATTTTTTGTATTATTCCAAACAATATTTAGATGTGGAAAACTATGTTCACAATTATTTTATAATTTTAAGCCCATTTATTAATTCATAATTAATATTTTTGCTGTTGAAAATTATCAAATAGAAAAAGATGGAAGCAAAAAGAAGAAACATAAAGAAATTGGATGAAGCCCCAAATTTTATAAGTGCAAATATTCCTCCTCATTCCCGTGAAGCTGAAATTGCTGTGCTGGGTGCAATGATGCTGAGCCGCGAAGCTATCTCTCGCGCTCAATCTTTGCTTGAACCTAATTCTTTCTACGACCCAAGACACAAAATTATTTACGAAGCTTTGATTAATTTAAACGAAAAGGGGCTCAACGGCGACCTGATTTCTCTCAAAGAGCATCTTAAAAGCAGGGGTGTGCTCGACGAAGTCGGTGGTATTCAGTATCTTTCAGAAATTAGCTCTCTAACTCCAACTGCAGCACTGATTGATAATCACACCCGAATTGTTCAGGAAAAATACCTGAAACGTAGATTAATTGAAGTTGCCGGTAATATCCTGAAAAATGCTTACAGCGAAGCAACTGACGCTCTCGAAGAAATTGATTCCGCCGAAGCTCAAATCTTTTCTATTGCCGAAAAACTTCTTCACAAAAACTATTTTTCGATGAAAACTCTTGCCCATCAAGCTTATGAAATGATTGTACGGCTTTCTCATCGCTCAAACGATGGGCTTAGCGGTTTGCCAACTGGATTTATCGAACTTGATCAAATGCTTGGTGGATTGCAAAACTCAGATTTGATTATTATTGCTGCACGTCCGTCAATGGGCAAAACAGCTTTTGCCCTGTCTATGGTTCGCAATATTGTCGTTGGCGAAAAATTGCCGGTTGCCTTCTTCTCCCTCGAAATGACTGCTATCCAGCTTGTCCTTAGGTTGATTTCTGCCGAAGCCCAGATTAATCAGCAAAAACTTCGCACCGGTAGAATTTCTTCCGATGATAATGCTAAAATTATTTCTGCTTTGGGAAAACTTGCTGATGCTCCGCTTTTTATCGACGACACCGCCGGCCTGCCTATTATGGAACTTCGGGCTAAAGCCAGACGTTTGAAATATGAACACAATATTAAACTATTGGTTGTCGATTATTTGCAATTGATACATCCACCGAAAGCAGAAAGCAGAGAACGCGAAATCTCGATTATTTCTCAATCTTTGAAAAATCTGGCAAAAGAACTTGATATTCCAATCATTGCTCTTGCTCAGCTCAATCGTTTAGTTGAAAATCGAGCCGATAAGCGTCCTATGCTTAGCGACCTCCGCGAATCCGGTTCAATCGAGCAGGATGCCGACGTAGTAATGTTTATTAACCGCCCGGAAGTTTATAAAATTATGAAATACGAAGATGGGACACCAACCGAAAATACTGCCGAAATCATTATCGGAAAACAGCGTAACGGTCCTACAGGTGTCAAACGCCTTGCTTTTGTCAAAGATTTTGCTCAATTCGGCAATCTTGCTTATCAATATGAAGAACCTCCTTATCAACTGGATGTTGATGTTTCTGATTTCTAATAATTGCAAGGAGCTATAAATGGCTACTTTAATAAAAAATATCTCTTCGCTTGTTACAATTAACGCCGACGGCAAGCCCTACAAACTCAGCGAAGAAATGTCCAATATCGGTGAAATTCAAAACGGAGCTATCATTTTCCAAGAGAAAATTCTGTTTGTCGGAACAACTGATGATGCTTTACGTTTTATTTTCAATAATAATATTCAAATTCAACATACTATTGATGCTTTAGGAAAAACCGTTCTTCCGGGATTTGTTGATTCGCATACTCATTTTGTTTTTGCTGGAAACCGCTCATCTGAATTTGCTCGCCGGCTTCGCGGAGTTACCTACCAACAAATCGCAAAGGAAGGTGGTGGCATTCTGACCACAATGAAAGCAACTCGCGAAGCAAGTTTAAACCAACTTGTTGAAAGTGGTATGAAACTTGCCAATTCCGCTCTTCAATATGGAACTACAACTGTTGAAATCAAAAGCGGCTACGGACTCTCGCTTGATTCCGAAATTCGCCAGCTCGAAGCCATTGCTGTCTTGAAAAAAACTGCTCATCAAAAAATTGTTTCTACATTTCTTGGGGCTCACGATTTTCCCCCCGAATATGCAAATAACCGCGATGCCTATGTAGATTTGATATGCAACGAAATGCTTCCTCTTGTTGCACAGAAGAAACTTGCTTCCTTCTGCGATGCTTTTGTTGATGAAGGTTACTATACTACCGAACAAGGACGAAAAATTTTCTCGCATGCCAAAGAATTAGGACTGAAAATCAAAGCACACGCCGACGAACTTGCAAACGTTGCTGCTGCTGAACTTGCTGCCGAGCTCGGAGCTATATCTGCCGACCATTTGCTTTTTATTTCCGATAGCGGAATTGAGGCTTTAAAAAATGCCGGAACAGTTGCAACCTTGTTGCCCGGAACAGCATATTTTACTCGTCTGCCGTATGCTCCAGCCCGAAAATTAATTGAAAGCGGCGCGATTGTTGCTCTTGCTACTGATTGCAACCCCGGCTCCTGCTTTACCGAAAATATGCAAATGATTCTTTCTCTTGCTGTGATAAATATGAAAATGACTGCCGAAGAAGCTCTTACAGCTGCTACTTTAAATGCTGCTGCTGCTCTTTGCCTGAGCTCACAGGTAGGAAGTCTGGAAGTTGGCAAACAAGCTGATTTGCTTATTGCAAACGTTTCCTCATATACCGACTTGTTCTATCATTTCGGAATTAATCACATTCAAAGCGTTTTTGTAAATGGAAAAAAAGTAGTCTGAACTTAATTGTTCAGACTGCTTTTTTATTCATCTTATTTTTTGTCGTTCATTTTTCCAGAGCGAGCTTTATTATTCTTTCGCACAGTTCAGGAAATTCTATTCCAATCTGTTTTGCCGCTTTCGGCACTAACGAAGTTGCCGTAAATCCAGGAACTGTATTTATTTCCAGAAAATATGGTTGTCCCTCATCTGTTAATCGAAAATCGACTCGACTGAATCCGCTACATCCTATTACATTGTGCGCTGTAATTGAAAGCCCTTTTACAAATTCTGCTATATCTTCATCAATTTCTGCCGGACAAACATATTGCGTTTTGCCTTTTGTATATTTATGTTCATAATCATAAAATCCGCTTTCTGGAATTATTTCTATCACAGGCAGAGCCTCGTCTCCGACAATTCCAACAGTTATTTCACGTCCATCTATATATTGCTCGATAAGCACATCACGACAGTATTTACCTGCTTCCGCAATTCCACGCGATATCTCATCTAAATTCCCATCTCTCACTATTGTCAAACCTATAGTTGAACCTTGGTCATTCGGTTTAATCACAAGTTCATTCCCAAATTCATTCCTGATTTCCCTTATTACTTCAAACTCATCTGCTGTTTCAGGAGTAACAAGAGTGCCAGACGGAACAGGTATTCCGGCTACAAGCATTAAATTTTTTGTTGTAGCTTTGTCAATAGAAATTGCATTTGCTTTTACTCCACTGCCAGTGTATGGTATTCCTCTCAATTCAAGCAACGACTGTATTATTCCATCTTCTCCATATTTCCCGTGAAGCACGATAAATGCACAATCAATATTATCGAATATCTCTGAATTTATGCACTCAATAATTGACTTTGGGGAAAACTGCTTCAGTTCATCCAGTGTATTAAAATTATTAACATTGTTTATGTGCTCTTCTGCTTTTGTTTGTCCGTCTTTTCCAAAAGCAGGATCCACTGGAACAACTTCATAACCACGGCTGCGTAATGCTTCTACAACGGCTCGACCACCGCTAATCGATACGTTTCTTTCGGTAGAAATACCACCAAACAATACTGCTATTCTCATTTTACTCCTTTTTAGACTTTTCTATTGATTCATCATACAATTTTCTTAATAATTTCATATCTTCCCAAACCGGTTTCTTCCAGCTAGGATTGCGTAATAACGCGGCTGGATGATATGTAACTAAAGTTTGAATTCCATTATAATCGAATAACTTGCCTCTTATATCACCCATTTTATAGTTTGATTTTAATAGTGTGTTCGCTGCTGTTAGTCCAAGTGCCAAAATAAACTTTGGTCTGATAAGCTCGATTTGCTTCAGAAGAAATGGCTCGCAGGCTTCTACTTCGTTTTTTGCCGGAACTCTGTTTCCGGGTGGACGGCACTTATTAATGTTTCCGATGAAAACATCCTTTCTTTCAAAGCCAACCGATTCTAATATTTTTGTCAGCAACTGCCCCGCTCTCCCTACAAATGGACGCCCCTGCATATCCTCGTCTGCACCCGGTGCTTCCCCAATTACCATTATATCTGCATTTGGATTGCCTTCGCCAAAAACAAACTTTGTGCGTGTCATCCCAAGAGGGCATTTCTGACAATCTTTTATTTTGTTATATAACTCATCTAATGATTTCGCTCTATCCCAATCAGGCAAAACTTTCTCGTCCAGTAAGATTGGGGAAGCACTTAATTGTATAGGTTGCCTGATTTCCTCAGTTTTTTTCTCTTCCATTATAATTATGCTTTCCTGTGGTTCTTTGCTTGTCTGACTTCCAGTTTTAGTTGTGGGGGGCACAGGAACTGCTTCGTATTGCTTCGGCATTTCCTCGAAATATAGATATTCGCCCGTCTGCTGGCGAATTCCCTCAAAAAATACGATAATTTTGTCGAAAATATCTTTATGCATAGTTTGCTTTATATTTATTTTGCAAATTAAGATTTTTTTCAACGCTTCAAAAAAACAATTTTGTATGTTTTGAGAATTATTAATTACAATATTGTTTTTGCTGAATTCGATATATTTACTATATTTAAATATATTTTTCTTTCAAAGAAGGAGTTACTCTTTGAAAAATCTTACTTATTTTTTGCTTTCACTGTTAATCTTCGTTGCTTGTACCCCGGTTGGAGCTCGTAATCAGTCTTCACCAAAAGGCAAATTACTTCCGGGCGAAACAAAAAATCGTTTCTCCGACACAACTTTTATTGACATCAATTATTCTCCACCTAAGGAAATGACTAAAAGCGCCCAAGCAATGAACGATGAACTGAAACAAGCCATTGACCTTTATCACGATGGCAAAGTCAATGAATCTTGCCAAATCTTTGCTCGTCTTCTCACCAATACCAATAAACAAGCAAAAGACTATCAAATTCTTCTTTACTATTCTTCCGAATGCTACATTGCTAAAAATATGTTCGTACCGGCAAAAAAACTATTGACTGACGTCCTTTCTTTAGATGAATTATTTGACGATATCAAAGAAAAATCGCTGGTGCGTCTTGGGCAGGTTTATTGCATTGAAAACAACAAAACAGAAGCTGATCGTTTGTTCCGTCAGCTTCGTCGGGAATACCCGCAATCGAAATATATTAAACTTGCTGATTGCGATGCTATCAAGAAATAGCTAAATTAATATACTTGCAATAATTGTTGTCATAATATTTGTAAGTGCACCAATAATCATTGCTCTCAAACCAAGCTGAGCTATCTCGTTTCTTCGTTCGGGGGCCATACTTCCAATTCCGCCAATTTGGATCGCAATTGAACTGAAATTTGCAAAACCACAAAGTGCAAAAGCTGCTAATTTAGCTGTGCGTTCGCTTATTGCACCATTGCGTATGAGTGCCGATAAATCAGAATAAGCAATGAATTCATTGATGCTCACTTTTGTTCCTACAAGACTTCCAAATACTTTTGCTTCTTCGGCTGGTATTCCAACCAAATATGCAAAAGGCTGAAAAACTATTCCCAAAAGTTCTCTCAAACTGCTCGGAAACCAAGTTATTCCAATATTAACCAACTGTGCACTTATAAATCCCATAAAAGCGTCAATTACTGCAATCAAAGCTATAAATGCAATAAGCATTGCCATAATGTTAAGTGCCAGTTTCATACCGTCAGAGGCACCGTTTGTTATTGCTACAAGTGCACTTTCCGACTTCGGAATCTCCACTTTTTTTATGTCTTCCATCGTTTTTGTTCCATCTTGCGGTGGAATTGCAATTTTCGAAAGATACAATCCACCTGGAACAGAAATCAGCGATGCGGTTATCAAAATTGTTGCCGATATGCCCATCTGCACAAACGCAGCCATTACGCCACCAGCTATTGTTGCAAATCCACAGACCATTATTGAATTAATTTCAGAGCGTGTAGCTGTTGGGATGTAATGCCTGATAAGCAGAGGCGCTTCGGTTTGTCCCATAAATACATTTGCCGAACCAGAGAGTGATTCTATCCCGCTTGTTCCCATTGTTTTCATCATTACCCAAGCCATTCCTTGCACAATTTTTTGCATCACCCCAAAATGGTATAGCAACGAAACAAACGACGAGAAAAATATTATTGTTACCGAAACCACTACTGCAAACTGAAAGCCAAAAGTAGTTGCGAAATTTGGATTAATAACATTTCCAAATAAAAATTCAGCCGCCTTATTGCTGTATCCAAGAAATATTGCTACCTGGTCGCCGAACCATTTGAAAAATGCTACGCCAGCAGGAAAATTCAGCACTATCGCGCCTATTATAAATTGTAATGCTACTCCCCACAATACAATTCTCCACGGGAATTGTCTTTTTTTCTCGCTCATTATCCAGACAATGAACATTATCAGTAGCATCCCGAATACTGCTATTAATTTCTGTAGTAGCATAAATAATTCCTATTCAACTGTTACACTTTTTGCTAAATTTCGAGGTTGGTCGATTGGTCGTCCCAATTCTTTTGCAAAGAAATATGCAAGCAATTGCAACGGAACAACCGATAGAATTGGTGTCAGCATAGGTAAAGTTTCCGGAATATAAAATACATCATTTGCGAATTGCTTGATTTGTGTGTCGCCCTCTGTTGCAATGGCTATTACTTTTCCACCGCGGGCTCGCACTTCCTCAATATTTGATAGTATTTTATGATAAATTTCATCTTTTGTCGCAATGAAAACAACCGGCATATTCTCGTCTATTAAAGCTATCGGACCGTGCTTCATCTCCGCAGCCGGGTACCCTTCTGCGTGAATGTATGATATTTCCTTTAATTTCAATGCGCCTTCCAATGCAACAGGAAAATTATAACCACGCCCTAAATAAAGTATGTTTTTGGCATATATATATTTCTTTGCAATTTGCTTAATGTCTTCGCAATGTCCCAATATTTGAGTTATTTTATCAGGCAACTGCATAATCTCATTTGCGATGCGTTTGCCATCAAGCTGCGAAAGATTTTTCATTCGTCCCAGATATAGCGCTACCAACGCAAGCACCATTACCTGCGATGTAAATGCCTTTGTCGAGGCAACACCGATTTCTGGTCCTGCGTGAATGTAAATCCCTGCCTCTGTTTCACGTGCAATGGAACTTCCTACTACGTTCACTATTCCAAGCACTGTGCAGCCTTTCTGCTTAGCTTCATATACTGCTGCAAGTGTGTCTGCTGTTTCGCCACTTTGCGAAATTGCAAAAACAATATCATCGGGATATAGCACTGGATTGCGATACCGAAATTCCGATGCATATTCTACCTCAACAGGAATACCTGCCATTTGCTCAAACATATATTCTCCCACCAATGCCGAGTGCCACGATGTCCCGCAAGCTGTAAATATTATCCGCTTTGCATTCCGTAGCTTTTCGGCTACATTTCGCAATCCTCCGAGCTTCACATTTCCTTTGTCCGCTATCAGACGACCTTTGTATGCATTTTGAATTGTGTACGGTTGCTCGTGTATTTCTTTCAACATAAAGTGTTCAAATCCACCTTTTTCGAGTTCCTCCAAATCGAATTCTATTTGATGAATTTGATTATTTGTCTCGATATTGTCTATTGTCTTTGTTGCAAAATTATCTTTACAAACAATTGCCATTTCATTGTCCGAAAGATAAATTACTTGCTTTGTGTATTGAATAATTGCTGTTGCGTCGCTTGCTATAATATATTCTCCGTCTCCAATGCCGAGCACCATCGGGCTTCCTCGCCGGGCAGCTATGATTTTATCAGGTTCGTTCAGTGATAACACCAGCAAACCAAATGTTCCGACAACCTCAGACAACGCTTTTCTGACAGATAATTCTAAATTGTTTGTTTGTTCATAAAATGCACCAATTAATACAGCAAGCACCTCAGTATCTGTTTCCGTGTGAAATGAATAACCTCGCTTGACAAGTGCTTTTTTCAACAATCCATAGTTTTCAATTATTCCATTGTGCACAATTGAAATTCGTCCGCTGTTATCTTTATGCGGATGTGCATTTACATCGCTTGGCGCCCCATGCGTAGCCCAACGTGTGTGTGCTATACCAATACTGCTTTTATGGTTCTTCCCTTCGAGTAAAGCCTCTAAATCCGCAACTTTTCCTTTCTTCTTATAAGTTATTAATCTATCATCAGCAATAATGCTTATACCCGCACTGTCGTAACCTCTATACTCCAACCTTTTAAGTCCATTCACCAATA
>CALGXJ010000072.1 GCA_937936035.1 Eximiradius proteiniborus | reverse complement strand
TGCATTTTTTTCAGAAAAAAACTAATTTTTTTTTGCTTTATAAAATAATTTTTTCTAAATTAAGTGTAGAATTTAGATTTCAAGTGATTTTAGCAGAGTTTAAAAATTATTAACATAGGAAGGGGGATAATTTACAATATCTTAAATTACTCATTTCACAAAGATTTTTAAGATTGTTTTAGTTTCTTTTTATTTCATTACAGTTCATTACTTTTTTATCACAAACAAAGGGTAGTGCCTATGCTAGAATTTGCATGCTTTAAGCTACCAAGGAAATCATCAAGTATGATTTTCAAAGGTATCTTTCTGACAATTTTGATAGGGGTGCTTTCGCTTTCATTGTTGAGCGAAAATGCGATAGCCCAATCAAAACGTGCTACGGTTAAGGGTGTTGTATACGATGCAGAAACAAAAGCCCCACTCCCAAGGGCTTCTGTTTCGATACCTTCATTACGTGTAGGGGCAGTTACTGATGCAAAAGGTGCATTTTCATTTGAAGCACCAGCTGGAACACACACATTAGAAGTAAGATTTGTCGGGTATGAATCACAGACAACAAAAATAACATTAAAAGAAGGCGAAACCAGAAATGTAGACATTGGATTAAAAACACAGAGTATATTAACAAGCCAAATCGTGGTTGTGGGTTTGACTGGTGAAGTAGATAGAAATGCACTTGGTAACACAATTTCATCTGTAAGTGGAAGAGATGTAGCCAATGTTGTTTCACCATCAGCAATAGATGCAATAAGCGGGAGAGTTCCGGGCGTATTTGTTACAAGGAACTCAGGGACACCTGGGGCTGGTACTTACATTACGATGAGAGGGCGTAAGTCAATACTTGGTTCATCTGAACCTCTATATGTCGTAGATGGTATTGTAATTGATAACAGTTCGCTCTATGATGGAAGTGGTACAGTCCAATATTCTAACCGTGCAGTAGATATTAACCCACAAGATATTGAATCAATAGAAATTTTGAAAGGAGCGTCTGCTGCGGCAATATACGGTTCGCAAGCAGCAAATGGTGTAATTTTAATTACAACAAAGCGCGGTAAATTACAATCAATGGATAAACCTGCGCAGATTACTTATACAAGTTCATATACATTCGATAAACAAGCAGGGGAAGTACCTCTGCAAAGAGTATATGGTCAAAGAGTTAAATTCCAGGAAGGGAAACCTGGTAGTAATGACTCCTGGGGAGCTAAATTGGCAGATACTGTCAAAACATATAATCATTCGGATGAGCCTTTCCGCAGCGCGTTTTCATATGAGCAATCATTAACAATATCTGGTGGTGTTCCACAATTTGATTATTTGATAAATGGAACATACGCGAGAAATGAAGGGTATGTTAATGGTTCGTTGTTGGAAAGAACAAGCGTAAGAGCCAATATCGGCGCTCAAGTTCTTCCTGGCTTCAACATTAAAACTAATAACAATTATATTATCACGAACAATGATTTGCCACAAGACGGTTCAAATACTTCTGGTATTTTGTTAGGTGCGTTGCGTACGCCGCCTGAATTCAACAACAAGATTTATTTATATCCTGATGGTTCGATGCGTAGATTTGGGACTTACGACAATCCGATTTGGACACAAAAATTCAACAAGTTTAATTCCAAAATTAATCGTTTCTTGCACTCAACCGAAGCAAAATGGCAAGTATTTGACTGGATGAGTTTGAATGGGCGAGTTGGATACGATAGATACTATTATCAGAACAATGAAAGATTGGCAGTTGGAAGTGCAGCTTCCCCAAATCGTGGTGGCTCAATATCTGACCAAAGAATTGATAATGAAAAAACAAATTTAGATTTTACAGCTAACTTCCAGACATACTGGCTTGATAATCAATTCTTTACAACATTTGTAACTGGTAGCCAGATTATCTGGGATTACCGCACTTCTAACTTTGGCGACGCAACAAGTACAATTCCTTTCTTTGATATGCTTTCTGCAGGTGCAACAAGAGATGCTGGTTCAAGCAGATATGAGCAAAAAACAGTAGGTATGTTTGCTCAGGTAACAAATACCTGGGAGGAAAAATTATCTTTAACTCTTGCATTGAGGCGTGACGGTAGCTCTACATTTGGGGAATCCGATAAATTCCATTACTATCCAAAGGTTAGTTTCTCTTATGTTTTGAGTAATGAAAGATTCTGGGAATCATTGAAACCTACATTTTCAAATGTTCGCTTACGTGCATCGTGGGGCGAGGCTGGTTCGCCATCGCTTCCAGCAGCATATCAGACTAACTTTCTTTATGGTGTAGCAGGATTTTTTGATCCGTGGGGACGTTCAACCACAGCTTCTCGTTCTGGCTATATAGGAATAAAACCAGGTGGAGGTACAAGTGCAGCTTCGTATGTAGTTGCGGGGGCAAAAGATATAAAACCAGAATTGACAATTGAACGCGAATATGGTTTGGATATTACATTGTTTGACAATTTATTTAACATTGAAGTAACATACTACAAGCAAAATGTATTTGATATGATTTTGAATGTTCCCGTTCCAACTTCAACAGGTTACGATCAACAACTTCGCAATGCTGCTGAGATGTGGAACGAAGGATTAGAATTTTCATTAAAAGCAAATCCAATTTCAACATTTGATTTCAACTGGATAACAACAATCAACTATTCACATAACCGTAACAAAGTTACAAAAATGATCATCAGCCCGGTTCAGAAGCCAACAGATGTAATCACACTAGGTGGTGGATTTGTTGGTATTCAGAACGTAGCAATGGTAGGACATCCTCTTGGAGTATTTTATGGTTATGGATGGTTGCGTGATGTGAACGGCAAAATAGTATATTCAGGTGAATATATTAAACTGAACAGCGACGGCTCGATAATGCGTGATAAATATGGTCGTGTTACTAAAACAGATGCAAATGACCCGAATGGCTTGCTAATGGAAGACGATTATGGGAATCCCTATATCAACACACCAATACAAGACCCCGATCAAAAGATCATTGGTAACTCCAATCCAAAATTCCAGATTAGCTGGAGAAACGATTTCACAATTATGCAAAATTTAACAGTAGGATTCTTATTTGATGCTGCAATTGGATTGGATGTATGGAACGGGACTCGTGGTGCATTGTATAACTTTGGTACTGCTGGCGATACTAAGGATCGTGATGAACCGTGGATTAATTTTGACGGCAAACCAGTATTAGATGTTACAGATCCAAACAATCCAAAGCAAGTTACCAAAACTCCTTTTTACCGCATGTATAGCAACGGGTTCTTTATTAACGAGCCATTCATAGAAGATGCTTCATATATTAAGTTAAGAGAATTTTCTATTGAATACCGCTGGAATGGCTTGAAAGATTGGAATATACAAACAGTTGCATTCACTTTCTCAGCTCGTAACTTGTTAACAATAACGGATTATAAAGGCTACGACCCAGAAGTGAACACGTTCTCATTAGCAGAAGGTCGTGGATTTGATTACTTCACTTTGCCACAAGTACGTTCCTATCGTTTTGGTATTTCAATAATGTATTAATCGGGGGATAGAATATGAAAAAATCAAATAAAAATGTATTAAGCCTCTTGATGATGCTTCCATTGTTTGCTATGATAGCAATATCGATATCGAGTTGCGATATTGATGATAGCATCAATCAGTCGCCAAATGCAATTAATGAAAGCAATGTAAAGACTGCAACAGGTATCAAAGGCTTGTTAATTTCAATGCAAGTTGCAGCAGGAGATTTTTATTCGGGTGATCGTTCACGTATTGCTTCGATGTGGTCACGTCAGATGTGTGCTCCTCCGGGATTGGGACGGCCTCAACCGGTGAGCTGGAACTCATACCAAATGCAAACAGACGGGTTTGTCGATGATATGTGGAAACTCGGTTATCGTGGGGTTCGTATAGCAAACGACATCATCAATTATTCGCCAGAGGTTACTTTTGGTGCTAATAATCAGGCTTTGCAGAACACATTTATTGGAATTGCAAAAGTATATAAGGCATTGTTCCTTGGTGAACTTGCTGCATTCTACGGTTCAATTCCTGTTGATATACAGGGATTGCAGGCACCAATATTTGTTTCGCAAGCTCAGGCATATGATAAAGTTCAACAATTATTAACTGAAGCAATAGGTCATTTTGCTAATACTGCTGGAGTTCCACAAGATTTGAATTTTGGTGGAGATGGTGCAAAATGGACAAAGGTTGCTCACTCACTCAAAGCCCGTTATTATTTACATGCGATGAATTATCAAAAAGCAGCTGATGAAGCAGCATTAGGTATTGATGCACCAAATTTAGTACTTCTTGGGATATACAACGAAGCTGCTGGTGAATACTCTGTTTGGGGACACTGGGCATTGACCGAAGTAGGTGAACCAATTCGCGCTACTCATTCTTTCGTTCGTGCTCTTAAAGCCGAAGCCGGCGACAAACGTTTAAGCGAGTACTTCAATCCAAATTCTGATGGCAATTATGTTGGATATGCTTATTTCAATGAACCTGGCATAACTCCAACAGACGATGAAAAAGACATAACTAAACTTGTTTCTTTAAAAAAATATGGCAAATATGCGGATGATTTTCCATTAATTTCCTATCAAGAAACAGTTTTGATTCTTGCGGAAGCACTTGCTCGAACATCAAGAGAAGGCGAAGCTGTTATTCGACTGAATATAATTAGAAATGCAGCAGGTTTGACTGATTTCTCAGGCTCGGGTGAAGCGCTTATTGATGAGATATTGAATCAGAAATACTTGCAGTTGTTCCTTGAAGGACAAGCATATACAGATATGCGCCGCACTGGAAAGAAACCGGCTGCAAATCTGCCTATGCGTTTTATTTATCCAATAACTGAAAAGAACGCAAATCCAAATGTTCCGGCTGACAGTGATGGCTTGGTAATGTGGCAGAAGTAGAATAGGATTTTTTATTTTAAGGGCTGTCTCAATTTTTTGGGACAGCTTTTTTTATTTATTTTATTTAAGATAATATTGTTTCTACATAAAAAAATGTTGATTGTTTTAAAATTGACTATTACCAAATAACAATATCAATTACAAA
>CALGXJ010000071.1 GCA_937936035.1 Eximiradius proteiniborus | reverse complement strand
GTGATGAGTGTGCCAAAGAATGGTTGTATAATTTCGTTGGGACAGGATTTTGTAATGAGGGAATTGCCAAATGTTGGAGATACAATAAAACTTAAATTTTTCACAAATGTTCATAAAAAACAAATTTTTACAGATGGAGTTTGTGGAACACCACGGTTAGTTCGTAACGGGATTGCTGAGCACGAAGCTGTAAAGGAAGGTTCTAAAAGTAAAAGATTTATTCAAAAGAATTTGCCAAGAACAGCAATTGGTTATAACAAGAAAAGAGATATTCTATATTTTGTTGTCATCAAACCGACAAATCAATCAGAAAAAACAAGTGGAGCTAATTTAGCTTCATTATCAAGAATAATGAAATATATTGGTTGTTATGATGCTATGAATTTAGATGGCGGTGGTTCGACAATAATGGTAATAGACGGGAAAAATGTAATAAATAGGGAAAATCCCTATTCCTCACGGAGAATATCTGTGGGAGTAGGGATCAAAAGTATAGACAACAATTAATCTTCGTTATACATTCGATTAATGATCTCAGCGTAATTTCTCTCGACAATATGCCTTTTTATACTCATTTTAGGGCTTAGTTCACCATTTTCTACACTGAAAGGTTTGCTAAGAAGTGAAAATTTTCTGATTTTTTCGAATTTAGATAAGTCTTTTTGATAGAAATCAATTTCTTTCTTGATATGTTGAATAATTTTATCATTAACGATAAGTTCTTCTTCGCTATTAAAAGGAATACCGAGGTCAGAAGCTAATTGTTTAAGTTGTTCGAAATTCGGTGTAAGCAGAGCAGTACAATATTCCCTTCTCTCCCCTATTAGAACGCACTGGTCAATATATTTGCTTTGAGAGAGAAGATTTTCAATAGGTTGTGGTGCAATATTTTTGCCACCGCTCGAAACAAAAATATTTTTCTTTCTGTCAGTAATTTTTAAATTTCCTTTTTTTGTAAAAATAGCAATGTCGCCTGTATAAAGCCAGCCATCTGCATCAATTGCTTCTTGTGTTGCTAATTCATCTTTCCAATATCCTTTCATTACATTAGGTCCTCTAACTAAAATTTCACCGTCATCAGCTAGCACAACATCGACATTATCTAATGGCACTCCGATAGTTCCTAATTCTGGATTATCCTCTCTATTAAAAGAAACAACAGGTGAGGCTTCAGTTAGCCCGTAACCTTCGTAAACTTTGATACCAATAGCCCAGAAGAATTCTGCGACATCAAGTGGCAAAGCAGCACCGCCTGAAATCATTTTGCTAAGCCTACCACCAAGCTTTTCACGTAACTTTGAAAAAACAAGTTTATCAGTTAAATTATACTGGGTTTTTAAAATAGGGTTATTTTTGTTATTCAAACTACTTCTAACATATTTAACTCCAACAGAAACCGCCCAATTAAATATTTTTTTCTTTATTGGCGATTCTTTTTCGATTGCGAAGTAGATTTTCTTCTTAATTGTTTCCAACAATTTAGGGACTGTTGTCATAAAAGTAGGTCGCACTTCTTTTATGTTGGAAGCAACAGTATCGATGGATTCTGCTAAAACAATTTCCGCCCCACCAGCAAAAAACGCATAAAAGCCAGCAGTACGTTCGTAAGCATGGCACAAAGGCAAATAGGAAAGAGAGACATCACGACTAACATCACAACCGAATGCTTTTAGTGAGGCAAGTGCATTAGAAACTACATTTTTGTGAGTAAGCATAACGCCTTTTGGGTTGCCAGTAGTGCCACTCGTATAAATTATTGTTAACAGGTCATCTTCACTAACTTTGCTGCAACAATCTAATACGATATCATCTCTTTCTTGTTTATTACGGAGAGATGCTCCTCGCTCAATAAGTTCTGAAATAGATCGCACAAAGACATTTTTCTTATCGTAGTCATCATTCATTACAATAATGTGTCTCAATGATGGGATATTATCTTTAAATTCAAGAACTTTTTTAAGCTGGAAGTTGTTAGAGACAATTATTGCAGAAACTTCGCTATGGGAAAAAATGTATTCTTCTTGCTTTGCAGTGAGAATCGGGAAAATTGGAACATCTATAGCACCAATAAGTGATATTGCAAAAGAGGAAATAATCCATTCGATACGATTTTCCGAAGCAATTCCTATTCTATCACCTTTATGAATACCAAGCTCCATAAAAGCAAGAGACAAACTAAAAACCTCATCTCTTAGCTGGTCATAATTTAAAGAAATCCATTCGTCTTTTTTTTTATATCGAAAGGAAATTTTAGTATTTCCCCATTTATCACAAGCTTTATTGAACATTTCAGGAATTGTTAGATATTTCATTTTTACTCTCGCAAATTAAAACATTGCAGAAAGAATATCATTTTGATTAATGTTAAAGAAGAAATCGTCTAAATTAAAATGGCTTAGAACTTGTTTTATCTGATATTCCCTATGTTGAATAGAAACGAATGCCTCTTCTATTTCGGAAATATCTCTATGGGTAAAGAAATCGCCATAAAATTTCAATCTCTGAATAATGCCGTTTTCAACGAACATAGAAACTTCGAGAGTGCCACCTTCGGTTCTTACAGATTTGGAGAAATTGTACTCAGGCGAATAGCCAAAATTCCATTCCCAAGTGGAATATTTATTTTCAACTAATTGGTTGATTTTTTGGCTGTCTTCATCGGTTATTTCATAAATCTGAGCATCTTCATACATTTCAAGTATATGATTAAATACAAGATTGATAAATTCAAGCACAGTCAAAGGTGTATGCAAATGTTCTGAAACATTGGTAACTCTACTACGGACAGACTTTACTGCCTTATCTGTAAATTTAACATCTTTTACATTTAATGCTTGGGTTAAATCCGACATTTTAGCTGAAAATAAGATAGTACCATGATGAAGAATTCTATTTTTATATACGTGTTCGGCGTTACCTGAGAATTTTTTGCCATCTATGGTTAAATCATTTCTACCTTCAAATTTTGCATTAACACCTAATTTGAGAAGAATATCTAAAATTGGTTGCACATATTTTCTGAAATCAACGAGTTTTTCGCTTTCGCCTGTTTCAATAAAAGTAAAATTAATGTTACCTAAGTCGTGAAAGACTGCTCCACCACCAGTCATACGACGAACAACTTTAATGTTGTTTTCCTTTACGTAGTCGTAATTAATCTCAGCAAGTGTGTTTTGATGCTTCCCGACAATAATAGCAGGCGAGTTTCTCCAAAGCATAAAAATATTTTCATTAAAATTATTGAAAAAGTATTCTTCCGCAGCAAGATTGAAGTATGGTTCAGTTGAATTATTAAGAATACAAAGCATTTTTTCCTCAATTTTTTCAATAAAACAATGAGGTAAAACGATTAAAGAATAAAATTATTTAAAGCCTTGCAAATCTATTAATTAACTGTATATAAAGCGTGAATATCCTGACCACAGTTAGACAGAGCTTTTAATTTTAATTTAAACGATTCTTTTAAATAATTTAT
>CALGXJ010000070.1 GCA_937936035.1 Eximiradius proteiniborus | reverse complement strand
TTTTCCCAGCTTTATTAGGTTTTTTCCCGAATAGTGAATCTAATTTTACTTTTGTCCCATCTGCAAGCAATTTACTTACAGCTTGATAGCTACCAGAAATCACTTTTTCTCCTAATGATAGCCCGGAAATAATTTCAATATATCCTTTGTCGCTTATTCCCGTTTCAACTTTTCTCATTTTGGCTTTGTCGCCTTCAAGTATGAATACAATTTGCTGAGGACGTGCTTTGCTTAGAGATAGATTCTCATCAGGGACGTCGTTGTTTTCTTCAGGTACATTTATCCCTAAATCTCTAATGGTAACCGATTGCAGAGGAACAGATAAAACGTTGTGTCGTGTCTCAGTCTGGATTTCCACATTGCAACTCATACCCGGACGAAAACGTGCATCGCGTTCCAACAATCGTATCTTAACCTCAAAATTCGTTACTTCGTTTTGTGTGCCTTGTCCCGATACTTTTGCCGAATGACTAATTTCGAGCACAACGCCTTTGAATTTTCTGTCCGGAATTGCGTCTAACTCTACATACGCTGTGTCACCAAGTTTTACATACACAATGTCGTTTTCGTCCACATCAACTACTGCATTCATTATATTCAGGTCTGCTATTCGCATCATTTCTGTCCCCATCATCATTTCTGTTCCGACTACTTTTTCGCCAAGCTCAACCGAAAGCGAAGTAACAACTCCATCGATAGGGGAATATATTGAAGTGCGTGCCAAAGACCTTTCATATTGACGTAGTGTTGCTTTTGCCTGTTCGTAGCGAGCCATTGCTGCTCGATAAGAACTCATTGCTAAATCATATGTTGCTTTAGCATTATCGAATTCCTGTTTAGAAATATACTTCTTCTCAAATAACTCTTTTGCTCTGTAAAAATCATTGGTGGCTCTTTCTTTTTCTGAAACTCGTGCGTCAATATCAATTTTTGCAGCTTCGACGCTTGCTTTTACTTGTTCGAGCTGAGTTTCAACAATATCTGGATTAATGCGCGCAAGCAACTGACGGGCTTTTACTGATTCTCCTTCTTTAACGCCAAGGAAAATCACTTCCCCCGATGTCTGCGAAGAAATTTTTACCTCAGTTTCAGGTTGAATTTTCCCAACAGCTGATACTGTTAGCGTTATTGTCCTTTTGCTTACTTCTTCAACTGTTACAGCAATTGCTTGTTCGCCTCGTCCAAAAATGACTAATAGTATTCCTACTATTGCCAGAATAAATATAGTTATTCCAATAATAATACCTTTTTTGTTTTTCTTTCGCTTTGCCATTGATTTGCCCAATTATATATTAATACTATTTGCTTAGTTCATTTCTTAATATTTCGTCTTTGAAGAAAACTGCTGTTTTTGCTATGCGGTCGTGCAGTGCCATCCGCGATTGTGAAAGTGCCAGAAAACATCCAATAAGTATTAAAATACCGAAAATTGTTTGTAATGTCGAAAAAATCTCAATACTTGTTAAAATATACAACAACAGCAATAAGTAGTTGAAATACTTTGCTATAAATCTTTTTATCAATGTTCCTAAACTTGCTTGTGTGCGATCCGAATTCGCTATTTTTATTCCCAATACAATTTTTCCCACTGTTTGTGCAAAAAATATTTCCATCGAGTAATATGCAAATGCAATAACAAGCACCAAAGGATAAAACCGAGCATATAAATCTTTCATATAAATTTGCAATTCTTCGGGATTTCCACCCAAATCCTGACTTATTGTCATCAAAGACGTAAAATCATCAAGTATTCCAAAAATACTCATTGCTGCAACAAGCAAGAATGAATAAATCATAAAATCGATCAAATATGCTCCTAATCGACGCCCAAATCCAATTCTGAAATCAGCCGGATGTGGTGGCTGGGAATAATCAGGAACTAAATCCCTGTATTTGTCTTGCATTTCTTGTTGGAAATCGTTGTGTTCGTTCATAATACCTCCTTTTATTATTCTAAACTTAACGTTCCAATCGAATATTTAAGGTCATTTTTTGCTTTTATATAATTATAAATAGCATTAATACGATTTATTTGAGATGAAATCAACTGTGTGTTTGCCTGAATTAAATCATTTGTAGTCGCGGCTCCAACATTTAACCTTTCTTGCGTGCTTTGATAATTTTCTTGTGCCGAAAGAACTGTTTTGCTGGAAATTTCTATTTGTTTTTCAGCTGATTGTAAATTTAAAAATGCAATTTGCACCGATGATAGTATTTGCTGTTCGATCTTTTGCAATTCGACTGAAATTCGTGTGAGTTCCAATTTGCTTGATTGCACACGTAAATCTGTGCTAAAATTATTAAAAATCGGAACGCTCAAAGACAACCCAAAATAATAATTGCTTTTGTCGAAACCTTTCAGTGAAGTGTTCATCCACGACCAATAAGAACTTGCTGCAAGCTGTGGATAATAATAAGACTTTGCCATTTCGAGATTCTCTTGTGTTGCTTCAAACCGTAACTTAGACGACTTCCAGTCCAATCTGTTGTTTAATGCAATATTTACTGCATTATTAATATTTCCTATTTCGTTGCGAAAAGCTTTGATTTCTTCTTCAGGCAAGGATGATGGTAAATCATCAATTCTAAATTCAACATCCATCGTTGGTGGCATACCCATTATTATAAGGAGTTGTGCTTTTGCAATATTTAAATCGTTCTCTGCTGTGATTAGTTCAAGCGTTCGATTACCTAAATCTGCTTCTTGTGCATATACAGCTGTTGCAGGCAATACTCCTGCTTCGTAACGAGCTTTGATTCGGGAAAGTTCCGCTTCTCCGAGCGATACGTTTTCTCTACGAACACGCACAATCTGATAGGCTCTAACTACATTAATATATGCATTGTAAGCATCCAAATATACAGTCTGCTTCTGAAAATCAACTGTTTTTAAAGCAGATTGCATTGTTTTTTGGGCTCTTGTATAATTTGCTTCACGTCCAAACCCGTCGAATAATACCAGATTAGCACCTATCCGTGCATTATATTGATTTAGTAGTTCGTCGCGGATTTCATTTGGGTTGTTCAATTGCCGGGAATACGATGAACTAAGTGAAATATTCGGTAAATACTGACCAAAAGCATTTTTCATATCGACTTCTGAATATTCAACTGTAGCGTTGCTCAGTCTTAAATCATAATTGTTTTGTAGTGCTATTTGGAGAACTTCGCGTAATCCATAAATTTGCTTTGATGAATATTGTGAAAATAAATTTGAAGATATTACTACGAAAAATAACACATACCAAAGCTTTCTCATTGTTTCTCCAACTTTATTTCTGATATTTTCTTTTCTTATTACGTTATGCAAATATATTTGTTTCAAATTTTTGAAAAAATACTGAAATAAGTTATTTTTGTTCACTATCAAACTTGTGTGAGAAAATAATGTATTTAGTAAAACTTTTGCTAATTATTCTTGTTACTCTTTTTGATTCTGTTGCCGTAATTCTCCATTTGACTTTTTCTAAATCTCCTGATTTTCATTCATTCGCGCGCCGTTGGGCTCGTCGCCTTCTTAAAATTTCTGGTATTGAAGTCGTTGTAGAAGGTTCTGAAAATTTACAAAAGCAGGAAACATATGTTTTTATCGCAAACCACTCAAGTTTATTTGATATCCCTGTGCTTCAAGCTTCAATTGAAAACGATTTCCGAATAATATACAAAAAAGAACTCGAAAAAATCCCTGTTTTCGGTTATGGCTTAAAAAAATCACCATATATTGGTATTGTTCGCGAGGACCCGCGCAAATCTATGCAAAGTCTCGAACTGGCAATTCAAACAATACAAAATGGGGCTTCAGTCTTAATCTTTCCAGAAGGTACCCGATCAAAAAATGGAAATTTAGGAATACCACGTAGAGGTGCTTTTCTACTAGCAACACGCAGTGGTAAACCAATTGTTCCTATTGCAATTAAAGGCACTTACGAAATACTCAGCAATGGTATTAAGGGACTTCGTCCAAGGTTAGTACATGTAAAAATATTTCAACCAATAAAGGGAATGCCCCAAAATAGAGTAGAAGAAAATATTTTTCAAGAAAATGTTTGGCAAGAAATAATTAATTATTTTAAACTAGTGTAAATTTTGTTTTTTAATCTTCAATCTCTCAGTTTATTCAATCTGAATAATTTCGTTCAAGTCGAGTCTTATTAGATTATATCTATCATTTAGCCTATTTTATGAGCCTCTCGAAAAGATTTTAATACTTTCTCAATAAATCTCATAATTACTCTAATCCAACTTTCAACATCTTTGTTTAAATCACTTAATAAAAATATATCCCAAATTTGAAAATGATCATTTCCCGCTTCTGTTAAAGACAAAAAATTTTAAAAAATCACCCCAAAAGTTTTTGCTTTTGGGGTGAGAAATTAAAATAAAAATTTATATAAACAATCTTTATCTAAATATTAATATTCTTCTACTGAACACTTGAGTTTCAGCACGAATCACTACATTATAAATTCCACTAGGCAATTCACTTACATTAAACTTTAATACACCGTCTGTTGCTCTGTTCCTTTCTCTCAGCATTAAACATCCGCTCTGATTGTAAAAGTCCACTGATACATCTTCGCTACTCATACTACCCAAGGTTATGTACAGCTCGGTTGTCGCTGGCTGTGGTGTTATTACCACATCATCTTTGTCTAAACTAACAGTACCCCTAAGAATTATAACTGCATCTGTCTCATAATTTGAATAATACTTGCGACTACCACTAACCATATCACATGTCTCAGTTATGTAAATATTACCTAATTTTCCACTCCCATTACTCCATACCTTAAATACTAACTCATCACCTTCGGCTGCTCCGTCCTTCTCATTTGTAAATTCATCGTCTCCCCATACTACTACACCTCGCAAACCTTCCTGCCATACACTCCCACCTATAAGTAAACCATCTCGAGTAAATACACCTAATTCGTCACCGTCTCGAAGTTCGATATCCATCACTATGAATGCATTTTTTCCGGTCGATACATTTGGACGAACAAATACTTTTGGTTCAGCAAAAGTCCGACTTGAAGACGATCCCTTGATTATGCCGTTCGCAGGATATGTAAGCACACCGTTGTCTTGTATCATACGTATCATATATCCCTTCCCAGGTTCTAAACT
>CALGXJ010000069.1 GCA_937936035.1 Eximiradius proteiniborus | reverse complement strand
TTCAATTTGTGGTTTCCAATCCAAAAATCCATCCATAATAGAGAGATGTTGGTTATCTGAAGTTGCGATAATAGTTGTATCATTGCCTTGAATAGAGAGAATATCTAAATAAAAAGCAGCTTGTTCTTTGCTGAAAGAATTAATAAAACGGAATACAGGATTTTTGGATGAGACATTCCAATTAGGTTGCGGATCGATTGGGATAATATTTTGAGAATAGACAAAGAAAGCGGTTTTGACTGAATTATCAGAATAATTTTTATCTTCAAAGAAATCGCTTTGTGTTAAGATTTCAATAGAATGTTCACCAGGTAAATTTTCAATAGGTAGATTGAATTCGAACTCTGCAATGTTGCAGATTAGATTAAAATATTGAAATAAAGTATCAGCTTGGTTTTTGTATTTACGAATTAATCGGACATACAGAGAATTGTTCTGAGCATATCCGTTGTTATAGACACGCCCTTTGACAGTAGCATATTTTTCATTTTCCGAAATAATGTTTTCATTATTTTGACTGGAAACAGAAATTTCATTCAGAGGAATAAATAAATCAGGTTCATTTCCTAATCGAATTGAAAGAGTTGGGTCGCCGAGGAGGCTAACCAGATCGCGAGTAACATAATAAACCCATTGAGTAGGATCGAGACGGGAAGCACCGTATAACAAGATGTCGCCCGAGCGGCGAAGTGCAATGCGATAATCTGATAAACCATCAACCATATAAGTCATCAAGGAAAGGGCACCTTCGACCATACCGACCCCAGTTGAGCCATAGGTAATGACAAAGCCATTATCTTTGGCAAGTACGTAAGATTCATTTCGTCCGTGCAAATCAAAGGGTTCAGCAAAAGCACCAGCATTGCAGGAAAGCGTGGAAAGAAATCCTGTCCTTCCTTTATTATTCATATACTCAACGTGCCAGCCATCTAAATCGAACACCTGCGAAGAAGCGTGCCCGAAAAAGAAAGTCCAGATAGTCCCGGAATTCAGATGTGAAAGTATTTCGTTTTTTTGCTCTTCGCTACCAGCATTGAAATTCTTGATACCTATCCAAGCTGTTTCAGCACAAATAGGATAAGGTTCAACCTTGTCGAAAACGTTATATCGGTAAGATGCAAATGAACGGCGTTGCAATTCACCATCACCACCGGAGAGAAAAAGGAATTTCTTCATCCAACGGGCATTTGGTTGGTTTTCGAAAGTGATTGCCTTTTCGATGTAGTTTACAACCTCTTGTTCAGTTTGTGCAGGGATACGTCCAACAATTATTTCCGGATCGAAGTCATCGCCATCGAGCAAACCGAACCAGTGGTCTGAAACAGGCCAGCCGAAAGAAGGTATGTAGCAATCGCTGCGACTTCCGGCAAGCACTTTTCTGCTATCCCACGAAGCGTCCCCAATTAATAACAAGTATTTGGGTCTAATCTCCCAATTTTGGTAAGCATATTGCAAGTATTTTTTAATAGCAAGAGGGGATATTTTTCCGTAATTGAATTCTTTATATATATCATCAACATCAACTAATACATTTGAAATACCTTTTTTAGCTTTATATTCTGAATAATATTCAGCTTTTTCGAAGAATTTTCTATGCGAAATAATAACAAGTTCGGCACCTTCTTTGGAATTACGTAAATCCAATGAATTAGAAAGACTTAGGACAGGTTTTTGAATAGAATTAGATGAGTTTAAGAAAACAGAATAGATTTGTTCTTTGTCGAATGCAAAATTGAGTTGAAAAGATCCAGCGTTATTAGAAGCGAAGAAACCACTAGTAGATGCAATATTGCCACTTAGTTTTTCAGATTTATCAGTTTTCCCTTTTAATGAGGCAAAAACCCAATTTTTATCAGGAGAATGATTTGATATTTCGCTGCTACCAACGCTTTGCAGGAATGCACGAACATCTGAAGGCAAAGATTTACGCAAATTGTTTGCAAAAAGTACTAATGAGTTCTCCGGCAATTGAGAATAAATTGAAGAAAGAACATTAGCATTTATGTTATCGTTGAAAATCAGAACTTTAATTTCAGAAAAATTGTGATAGGCGAAGACAAAACCGCTATCAATATATATACACGAATCATTGATTACCAACGAGTTGGCTTGATAGCCAGCAGAAGCAGCAAATCTAAAACCTTCAATACCAGTAGAAAATGAAATCAAGTTATTTATTGTATCAAGCAAAACAACATTGGCTGAATTAAATCCGGAAATTGTGAGATTGCCTGGTTGTGGCAAATTCTTAATATCAAACCGGGTAAATCCATTTATCGGGAATGGCTTGACCTTGCCTTGGAAGCGGAAGAAATCCACACCAAGCAATCCATTTGAGGAATCAATCCTGCGATTTAGTATTTTAAGTTCATTGAAACCGTTGAAAATATTATTGCCAGCTACGGAGAAACTAATAAGTGAATCTGTCCATTGACTGACAAAAGTAGCGTTGGCAGTATCTTTGTTGAAAATTGTATGGAAAAAATACTTTTGTTGAGGGTCTTTCCCGCGATATTGGAGACCAATGCCTGGTAACGAAATATTGAGAGTAGCAAAACGGTAAGAGATACGGACAGTGTCATTTTCGGAAGGCAAGATAGGGAAATAATGTTTAAAACCGAAAAGCTGCTCTTCCCACCACTCTTTAAAACGATGGAGTTTAGCCCAGTACCAGCCTTCTAAATAATCTTGACGCGAATAAATGTCGTTAGTGCC
>CALGXJ010000068.1 GCA_937936035.1 Eximiradius proteiniborus | reverse complement strand
GAGTTTTTTGTTTACCTCTTCCAAGTCAATGAGTTCTTCTTCTACGGATGTACTTACATACCTTGAAATATTCAAGTTATAATCGTTCTTAATGATTTCGTCCATAGAAACCCTGCGAGAATAACGGATTTCTTCTTTTCGCTCTCTGTACGTTTCAACTATTTTGTTAATGTGTTCAGGCAGTAAGTTATTTTGTCGTTTTCCTTTTTCAAAGTGTTCAGCGGCATTGATAAATAACACATCGTCAAATTTTTTGCACTTCTTTAAAACCAAAATACAAACGGGAATACCTGTCGAAAAAAACAGGTTTGCGGGAAGTCCAATTACTGTATCAATGTTTCCGTCTTCTAACAATTTTCTTCTGATTTTTTCTTCTGAACCACCTCTGAACAAAACACCATGAGGCAAGATGATTGCCATGGTTCCCTCTTTACTCAAAAAATGAAAACCGTGTAACATAAAAGCAAAGTCAGCGGCTGACTTGGGGGCTAGTCCGTAGCTTTTGAAACGGAAATCTTGTCCCATTTCTTCTGATGGTTCCCAACGGTAGCTGAAAGGCGGATTGGCTACAATAGCATCAAATTCTAATTTCTTGGAAGGATTTATTTCATTTAAAATCTCCCAATCGTTGACTAATGTATCTCCGTGATGTATGGCAAATTCGGTATCCTTCACGCCATGCAAAAGCATGTTCATTCGGGCTAAGTTGTAGGTGGTGATATTTTTCTCTTGTCCGAATATTTTGCCGATTGTTCCACCAGCATCTGTCATTTTTTTGCGGACGTTGAGCAACAACGAACCCGAACCACAGGCAAAGTCCAAAACTCGTTCAATCTTTTTCTTTTTACCTTGGCTAGGGTCTTGACTGTCTAAAATGACAATCTCCGAAAGTATATCGGAAATGCGTTGCGGGGTGTAAAATTCACCGGCTTTTTTGCCCGAACCTGCGGCGAATTGCCCGATGAGGTACTCGTAGGCATCGCCCAGAATATCCTTGTCGGTAGAAAACTGGTTGATGCCTTCCGCAATTTTCTGAATGATGTTGCAGAGTTTTTTGTTGCGTTCTTCGTAGTTCTTGCCAAGTTTTTCAGAATCTAAATTGATTTCAGAAAACAATCCCTGAAAGGTGCTTTCAAAAGATTCATTTTCGATGTATTTAAAACCTTCCTGCAAGGTGCGAAGCAGGTCTTTGCTTTGTGTTTTAGCCAATTCGGCTATGCTGTTCCATAAGTGAGAAGGCTTAATCACGTAGTGAACTTTTCTCCGCATCTGCTTTTCGAATTCCTGCACATCATCAGGATTGTTTTCATACCAAACGGAAAGGGGCGTTGAGACACCAGGCATGGCGTCTGTACTAATATCAGGATAATCCTTTCCTAATTCTTTTTTGGCTGCTGCTTCGTAGTTGTCGCTCAGGTAGCGTAAGAACAAAAACGAAAGCATATAATCACGGAAGTCGTCTGCGTTCATTGCTCCACGCAGTTCGTCTGCGATTTTCCAAAGTGTATTGCCTAATTGCTGCATAATCAATTGCGAATTAAAAATTACGAATTTTTTTAATTATGAATTACGGTTTTTTAGGGTGATTTGAATTTTGCCAAGAATTTTGCAGATTTCTTCAGCATCGTTTAATAGACTTTCTGCTTCGGATTTTGATAAATAATCGGTTGCTTGTAATAACTTCAGCCAATAAATAGTTTCTCTTGCTTCTTTGTAAGCAACACTTAACTTAGAAAGAAAATCTTTATCCGATTGACCACCGATTGATTCTTCAATATTTGCTCCTATTGATGTTCCAGAACGCAGTAATTGTTTTGATAAAACAAATTCCTTCTTCTCCGAAAGAAGATACTTATAAGCATTCACAATACGGACTGCAAAAGCAAATGATTTCTGTTGTATGATATTATCGTTTTTCATTTTAATTAGTAATTCTTAATTTTTAATTTTTAATTCTTAATTCTCAATTCTCAATTCGTAATTTTTAATTTCTAATTCGTAATTCTTAATTCGCAATTTCCTCCGGAAACAACCCCTGCAACAATCCTTTTTTGTGCTGTTGCAATAATTCTATTTTTTGCGTTTGTGCCTGTATCAAATCATCTAAGGACGAAAGGCAATCAGCGATTTTTTGTTGTTCCTCTATTGTTGATGGAATATACACTTCAATATTTTCTATTTGTTGGGACGATAAATTTGGAGGTTCACTACCTGCAATATTTTGACCAATACTTGAAATTAATTTTGTTGTCTGCAATAAATAATATACAAAATCAATACATTTATTTGAAACTAACTTCCCTACTCTCTGATTTAAAAGTGAGTTATGAAGAGTTTCATCAACCTTGGCAATTTTTAGCTTATTATTTAATATAGGTCTTGTAAGAGCTATTACATAGTCTCCTTTTTTAACCAAGAAGTTCGCATACTTATCTATAAATTCATTTGGTAAATATGATGGCGATAAGTGATTAATTTCCTGAATTCCAACATCTGCAATTTTTAACCATCGAACACCATTTTGAACACTATCGTTGCTTGAAAAGGCAAAACCCTGAAATATTGAAAACAGATTTTTTAATTTTTCAAATGACCACTCCCCACTATTTTCAAACTCCTTAAACCGAAGTTTAGGCACTCGT
>CALGXJ010000067.1 GCA_937936035.1 Eximiradius proteiniborus | reverse complement strand
AGCGTATTCCCACTTGAACTATATGTCGGCACCTTGCGTCTCAAATATGCCGGCTCATCATATTCTTTGAGTTTTTTCTCGCCCTTCGGACTTGATTCCGGAATTTCACGAAACTTCGGAACAATAGGTGTTCCACTTGGTCTTACTGGTGTTGGTTTCGCAACAGTTACTCCTCCCATTACAGGAACTGCACGCGAAGCCTGAGCCTTGATCTCTGTCTTTACCACTTTCCCGAAAATATCTGTCTGCTCAATACTTTTAATTGAAGTATCAGACTTTTTTTCGTTTTTTGGAAAGCCTGTTGCTACTACTGTTACGCTAATCTGGTCTGACATGTCTTGATTGAGCACCACTCCGTGTATTAGATTTACATCGTCTCCCGCTGCTTGTTGGACTATTGAAACTGCTTCGCTTATCTCATGCATACCCATATCCAAACTACCGGTAATATTTATGAGCACTCCCTTCGCTCCCGCAATTGATATGCCATCAAGCAACGGCGAATTCAATGCTTGCTTGGTTGCCTCTACCGCACGGTTTTCTCCCGATGCTGTACCAATACCCATCAATGCATCTCCCATTCCTTTCATTATTGTCCGGACATCAGCAAAATCCACATTTACTACACCGTAATTAGTAATAATATCAGCAATACCACGAGTAGCATTATAAAGAACTTCGTCCACTTTCATAAATGCTTCTTGGAACGAAGTCTTCTTATCGATAATTTCCAATACTCGTTGGTTCGGTATAACAATAAGTGCATCTACATATTGACGCAGCTCTTCAATTCCTTGCAATGCTACTTCAATACGACGCTTTCCCTCCCATTCAAAAGGCTTTGTAACTATACCAACAACCAACGAGCCCATCTCTTGTGCAACCTTTGCTACTGTCGGAGCAGCACCGGTACCGGTTCCGCCACCCATCCCGGCGGTGATAAAAACCATATCACTGCCTTTTAAAGTTTCTTTAATCGTCTCTATAGCACTTTCGACGGCTTTTCTCGCAACATCAGGATTTGCCCCGGCTCCCAGACCAGTTCCAAGCTGTATCTTAATTTTAGATTTGTTGTGTTGCAAAGCCTGGCTATCGGTATTTGCTGCAATGAAATCAACGCCTGATAAACCTTTGTTTATCATATTGTTGATTGCATTGCCTCCTCCGCCACCTATACCTACAACTTTGATCTTTGCGTCACCGGTCAAGCTTGAAGAAGTATCCAGTTCAATTGTCATAATTTTTCCTTATATATTTTTAAAACTAATAATCAAAGTTCCTCAAAAAAGTTCTTTATTTTCTTGAATACTGAACTTTTATCAGATTTTTCCTTTTTCGCATCTATTCTAACGTTCTCATTATTCTCTTTTCCCGCCTTTTGCTCCTTTTCATTTATCTTCTCTCCCGAATCAGCATCAACTTGATTTATTTTGCTTTCAAGAATTGAATGATCAATGGTTTCAACATAACTGCCCGAACCATCAAGCCCCAACAAAGCCAATCCAACCGCTGTCGAATATACCGGGCTTTCAACTTCTGTTGCAAGTCCTGTATATGTCATCCCCGAAGGATAACCGATTTTTACAGGCATACCAAATACAGCAGAAGCAAGCTCGTCTGCACCTCTAATTAAACTATTTCCTCCGGTAATAACTACGCCAGCACCTAATTTATGTTCGTAGCCTGATTTTCTGATTTCAGCAAGTGCAAATTCAAAAATTTCTTCCATCCTTGGCTGTATTATTCTACAAAGCTGTCGTTTTGAAACTTCCATGGGCTTGCGTCCAGCTATTCCGGGAATCATTATGATTTCATCTCTCATTATCGAATCTTCAAAGCAATGCCCATATTCCCGTTTTATTCTCTCAGCTTGCGATGCTACAATTCCCAAAACCTTACGAATATCGTCTGTTACTTGCTTGCCTGCAACTCCAAATACCGCTGTATATCTGATTATATCTTCTTCAAATATTGCAATATCTGTTGTTCCTCCGCCTATATCAATTAATGCCACTCCGACTTCTTTTTCTTCTGGTGTCAGTATTGCCTGACTGCTTGCGAGCGGCTCCAAAACAATTTTCTTTACACGAAGTCCGGCACGTTCGACGCATCGATGAATATTTGTAATAGCTGTTGTCAGTCCTGTAACAATATGAACTTTTGCTTCCATTCGCACGCCGCTCATACCAACCGGGTCGTGAATCCCATCCTGTCCGTCGATGATAAATTCCTGCGGTATAATATGCAAAATCGTTCTATCGGCAGGTATAGCAAAATTTCGGGTGTCGTCGAGCAATCTGTCCACATCGCTTTTCGAAATTTCCCTTGTAGGATTTGATATCCCAACTATTCCCGATGTCTGAAATGATTCGATATGGTCGCCCGCAATTCCTACAACTACTTCCTCGATTTTTATTCCCGACTGTTGCTCTGCTTGTTGAACTGCTGCCTTTATTGATTTTACCGTTCTATCAATATTAACAACAACTCCACGATTTAATCCTTCTGATTCAATTATCCCAAATCCAAGTATTTTCAGTGTCTTAGTAGAATAATCGTTTGCGGCAACCAACGCACAAAGCTTTGTTGTTCCAATATCTAAACCAACTGTTATTTCACTACCACTTTTATTTTGTTCATTTGTTATCATATGGTTCCTTATATATTATTTTTTATTATTACCCTGTTTTTCCATCTAACATCTATATATGAAAAATCTTTTTTCCCATTATATTGTAGATCGTATTTCAAATAATCATTTAAATTCATTATTTTATCTTCAATATCTTCTGTGCCTCCGAAAATGATTTTCTTGGCATCATCAGATGTATATAATATGAATTCTCTGTTTTCTCTCGAATAATGTATTTCTGAAATAAGACTTGCCAAAAGAGAATTCGAATTAGAACGAATATGGTTTATTATATCAATGGAATTGCGAAGAGCCAAGCTATCCAGCAGTTCGTCCTTATAAACGCCTGTTATTATTGGTATATCAAGATATGTATTAAATAATCGATAAGGGAGAATAGAATAATCATACGAAACGTATCTCATCTTCCCGTAATTATCAACTAAAAGTGCTATTGGTTGTTTTTCTTTCACCTCAATAGTAAGCGAGTTGATGCCTTCGCTTAAATATGTGTTTTCTATGAAAGGATTTTGACGCAGTCTTTTTGCAAGCTCTGCATAGTTTATTTCATTTTTCGGGCTATTAATTATTGGTGCGTCCTGTATTTCAGCTTTTACCTCTGCCGGAGTCAAAAATGATGTGCCAACAATTGAGATTTGATGAATAGGTTGGTTGGAATTCCACAATTGGGCAAGAAATATCAGAAGTGCAAATATGGCGAGTACTACCGACAATCGTAATAGAAGCTTTGGACGTGCCACCTTCTTCTTACTTAATTCCCCCAGAAATTTTAATATTTTCTTAACTACTTTCATTCCCTTTTATGAATATTTGCTTGCCTTTATTCTTTTATTTCTGCGTAAGTTTTGTTTTTTTCAAAATAATAACTTCTTCTTAGTAAAATTATTAGTTTGACTACTTACTTTTCAGAAATATAAAGAACAAACAGTATCAAGCGTTTTGAGTAATTTGGGAAAGTATAGCAGATAGCGATATACCTTCCTCATTATGCTGCTTATGATTAATATCTTATGACAAAGATAAATTACTTTTAGATAACAAACAAGAAAAATATTACTGAAAAAATGAATT
>CALGXJ010000066.1 GCA_937936035.1 Eximiradius proteiniborus | reverse complement strand
AATATAGCATTATCTTCATATAACTTACTCGATTATTACTACACTGAAGTCCCGGGAAATTTAGGCAAAACAAGACAAATTGTACTATCAATTAATTATTGTCAAAACCAATAAAGTAAAGGCAGCGATTTCGCTGCCTTTTAGTTTAATTTTTTTTCCTGAGTTCTTGGTATTCTTTAATGATTTCATCTTGAACTGATTTAGGAACAGGTGCGTATTTCAAGAACTCCATCGTAAACTCTCCTTTGCCTTGAGTTGCACCCCGCAAATCATTCGAGTAACCAAACATATCGCGTAAAGGCACTTCAGCCTCAACAATTGCATAATTATTTTCAATTGTTGTGTTAATGATTATTCCTCTTCTTTGGTTAATTTGACCAATTATAGTTCCTTGAAACTCTTCCGGAGCAGAAGTCTCTAATTTCATTATAGGTTCTAAGATTATTGGATTTGCTTTTGCTACTGCTTCTCTGATTGCCATTTTTGCAGCAGACTTGAACGCCATTTCAGATGAGTCCACAGGATGCATTTGTCCATCATTCAATTCTACACGTACCCCTACAATTGGTTTCTCAATCAAATATCCTTCAGATAATTGCTCAGCAAAGCCTTTTTCGCACGCAGGAATATATTCTCTTGCAATAACTCCACCAACAATTTTATTAAGAAACTCGAACTCTTTATTAATTTCTGCTTCAATCGGTTCAATATAACCAGCAACGCGAGCAAATTGACCTGCGCCACCGGTTTGTTTTTTATGCGTATAGTTGAATTCAGCACGGCGCGTGATTGCTTCACGATATGCAACTTTTGGTTTCCCGACCACAACTTCGCAATTATATTCGCGTCTTATTCTTTCAATATATATTTCAAGATGAAGTTCGCCCATTCCTTTGATAACAGTTTCACCGGTATCTTCATCACGATACACTTGAAATGTTGGGTCTTCCTTCTGAAATCTATTCATTGCTTTAGAGAAATTTGCTTGCATAGATTTTTCTTTCGGTGCAACAGACAATTCGACAACTGGTGTTGGAATGTGCATAGAGGTCATAGCAAAATTCACATTCCCATCTGTAAATGTATCACCCGAAGAGCAATCCACACCAAACATAGCAATAATATCTCCTGCTTGTGCCTCTTCAATATCATGCATTTCACTCGCGTGCATTCTCACAAGTCTTGGCACTTTAAGCTTTTTCTTATTTGATGTATTGATTAAATTATCTCCTTTTGCAATTTTCCCTTGATAGATACGCATATATGTTAATTGTCCATAACGTCCGTCTTCCAACTTAAAAGCAAGTGCAACTGTAGGCAGTTTGGGATCAGCAATTAGCTCTACTTTTTCTTCATTCTTATCTAAATCCAAAGCAAAATTCTTAACATCAGTCGGAGCCGGCAAATAATGACATACGCCATCTAATAGTGTCTGGACACCCTTATTTTGTTTTGCTGTGCCAACAAAAACAGGAGTAAGATGAAGCGATAATGTTGCTTGACGTATCGCCAAACGAATTTCGTCTTCTGAAATCTCTTCTTCCGCTAAATATTTTTCTGCAATATTATCGTCAAAATCAGCAATACGTTCAATCATTATTGTACGTCTACGTTTAGCTTCGTCTAATAGATGTTCGGGAATTTCTCTATCTTCTACAGTTTCACCATTATTCCCAAGATAATAGACTGCTTTCATTTTAATTAAATCAATAACTCCTTCAAATGAATCTTCAATTCCAATTGGCATTGTCAGTAAAACTGGTTTCAGATTCAATTTTTCTTCCAACTGAGCAATTACTTTATCTGGATTTGCGCCTGCACGATCTACTTTATTGATGAAAGCAATTCTTGGGACAGCATAGCGTCTCATTTGTCTGTCGACAGTTATCGATTGGCTTTGCACACCTGCAACTCCACACAAAACGAGTATAGCACCATCAAGCACACGCAAAGCCCTCTCGACTTCAACTGTGAAATCAATATGCCCGGGAGTGTCAATCAAATTTATTTGATAACCTTTCCATTCACAATATGTAGCCGCAGATTGTATAGTAATACCCTTTTCTCTTTCCAAATCCATCGAATCCATCGTTGGTCCTGCCCCAGTTTTACTCCTTACCTCGACGACTTGATGAATTTTCCCTGTATAATATAGAATTCGCTCGCTTAACGTAGTTTTGCCAGAGTCAATGTGAGCCGCAATTCCTATGTTTCGCAATTTTGCAATATCAAACATTTTTATAACCACAAATTGTTAATAATTAATTCATACAATTCAATAAAAAAAGGCAAAATTACAAAAAAATCTTTAATTTAAATACATTTTTTTATGAAAAACTTGTTAATTTCCATATATTTAGTTTCAAATAGATCATACAAAAACGTTTGAATTACCAAAAAATATAAGTAATTTGTAATGACAGCATCATACATAATTTTGGGATAGCCTATGTCGGATTTTGTTTTCAAACCATTTGATGAGATGACTCCTGATGATTATGCAGAAATTGGTTTCAAATCAGGTTTAGAAATCCACCAACAACTCCTTACTGAGAAAAAACTATTCTGCCGTTGTCCAGCTGGAAAATATCACAATGATGTTTATCACGCCGAAATTCTTCGCCATATGAGACCAACCCTATCTGAGCTTGGCGAATACGATGGAACTGCCTTAATGGAATTCAAAACAAAAAAAGATATTCTATATAGAATTCATTACGATACTGTTTGCACCTACGAAATGGATGATACTCCGCCATTCGAAATCAATGAGGAGGCTTTGGATATTGCATTAGAAATTGGACTTTTACTTAATGCTTCACTTGTCGATGAACTGCATATTTCCCGTAAGCAATACCTTGATGGCAGCATCCCAACAGGATTTCAAAGAACAGCAATAACGAGTGTTGGAGGTTTTATTCCTTACAAAGATAGAACTATCGGCATAATTCAAATGTCTTTAGAAGAGGATTCTTGTCGTGAAGTGTCCGACTTCGGGCATACAAGAATTTATTTGACTGATAGGCTCGGTATGCCACTTATAGAAACAGTTACGCAACCTGAAATGCGAACTCCTCATGAAGTCGCAGAAGTAAATGAATTACTTCGCCGCCTTGTTAATTCAACGGGAAAAGTTAGGAATGGTATTGGGGCTGCTCGGCAGGATGTTAATGTTAGTGTTCGTGGTGGAACGCGTATTGAAATAAAGGGTGTTCCCAGAATTCCAATGATTCCTCTTCTTACATACAACGAAGCGATGCGGCAATGGAACTTGCTTCGGCTCCGTGACGAATTAAATAAAAGAGGTATTAATTCTGATACATTTGAAGCTAACTATCTCGAAATAACAAAGTTACTTACTAAAACACGCTACACTCCAATTCACAATGCTATTGCCGAAGGCAAAATCGTCAATTGCGTTGTTCTTCGTGGTTGGCGCGGTTTGCTTCGCTGGCAAACTCAAACTGATACATATTTTTCAAAAGAAATTTCCGATAGGGTCAGAGTTATTGCTTGCCTTTCTGTTTTGCCGAACATTGCTCACTCCGATAGCCGTAGTGATACTCTTTCATCTCACGAATGGCAGAAAGTACGAAAATTCGTTTCAGCAGGCGATGACGATACTATTGTATTAGTATGGGGCAATGCCCGGGATGCTGAAACTGGTGCTAAAGAAATTATTATTCGTGCAAAAGAAGCGACTATTGGTGTACCTTCGGAAACACGTCAAGCTCTTTACGATGGGACTACTGGCTTCGAGAGAATATTACCTGGACCACAACGAATGTACCCGGATACTGACCTACCACCAAAGAAAATCACAGACGAACGAAAACTTCGTATCAGACAGAATCTTCCTAAATATTTCTGGGAAAGGGAAAATTGGTATAAATCTATTGGTGTACCTTCGGATATTATCAAAGATTTGTCTGTTTCGAAGTACGCTAAAACTTTCGAAATACTGGTTGAAGAAATGCGAATTTCTCCAGTGCTTGCTGCTTCTGCTTTGATTAATTTCCCAAAGAAGTTGAAGAAAAGAGGAAAAGTTATTTCTTTCTTTAATAATAATATTTTTATTCAGGTATTTGAATTATACAAAAATAGCTTTATTTGCAAAGATGGTATTTTTTACCTTTTAGAATTAATTGCCAATAATAATGGTAAGTTTGAGAAAGAAATGATACCACAGCATTGTAGCCAATCTGAATTACTATATGAAATCCGTCAGGCTTCAAAAAAAGTTGAGAAAATGAAACTATTCGACGAAAAAAATAAACGTACACTAACTTTATCTCTCGTTATGAAAAATCTATTTGGTAGAATTGATGGTTGCATTGTTGCTAAGGAAGTTATGAATTATTTTGAAAAGGAGATCGACAATGAGCAATAGTGAAGATTACAAAGGGTATCGTGGGCGTTCGCTCGAAGTACTTCAAAATTTCAATGCTATGCTTTGGTGTGAAGTTTATCTCGAAACAACAGATGGAACTTTTGATGGCATTATTCTGCCTCGTTCCGAAACAGCAGACGACCAACATATCGTATTGAAACTACCAAGTGGGTATAACATTGGTATTAGAGCAGATAAAGTCCAAAATATCAAAATTTTAGGTAGAAAAATTGCTCAATATAAAATCCCTGAAAAAGAGTTCCCTTTCAATCCTAAATTGCCAAAAGTGAAGCTTTTCGGTACTGGTGGTACCATCGCAAGCCGCCTTGATTATAGAACTGGGGCCGTAATTCCTGCTTTTTCCCCTGGTGAATTATACGGTTCGGTTCCAGAGCTTGCAGATTACTGCAATTTAGAAACCGAGAAACTTTATGGTGTTTTTAGCGAGAACATGGGACCCGAACAATGGATTGGAACTGCCAAAGCTATTGCTCGCGAAATCGAAAAAGGTGTCCATGGAATAGTCATAGGTCATGGCACTGATACTATGCACCATACTGCCGCTGTTCTATCGTTTATGATACAAAATTCTCCAGTACCGATTGTAATGGTTGGTTCGCAACGCTCATCAGACCGTCCATCCTCTGACGCTGCATTGAACCTTATTCACAGTGTAAAAACAGCTGCTGAAAGCGATATTGCTGAGGTTATGGTTTGTATGTTTGGACCCACTTCCGATGAATACGGGCTTCTTCATCGCGGCACGCGTGTTAGAAAAATGCATTCAAGCTACCGTTCTACTTTTCGTACTATTGGCGATATACCAATTGCAATTGTGAATCGTCAAAAAATCACCCCTTTGCGAAATGACTATAAACATCGTCGTAATGATAAAAAGGTAGACTTGTTTCCTTACTTTGATGATAGAGTTGCAATCGTTTATTATTATCCAAATATGAAACCTGATATTATTGATTCTCTTATCGACAACGGGTATAGGGGAATTGTTATTGCCGGAACAGGCTTGGGGCACGTCAATAAACCACTCTATCCTGCTTTGAAACGTGCTAAAGAAAATAATGTTGCTGTTTATATGACTGTTCAAACTCTTTGGGGTTACGTTCAAATGTATGTTTACGATACTGGTCGCGATATGATGGAACTTGGTGTTGTCCCTACTGCAAATATGCTACCTGAAGTCGCTTACGTTAAATTGGGCTGGGCATTAGGGCAAACAGATAGTTTAGACGAAGTGCGTCGAATAATGCTTACACCTATTGCAGGTGAAATCACTGAACGCGAGCCAAGCAATGGCTACCTCATTTTTCAAGGGGGTATTCCCGAAGTCGAAGAATTTATCTCGAAAGTAAGAAAATAAATTGGAGTTAGAATGAAAATTAAAAGTATTATTGTACTGTTGCTTTTGTCTACTTTCTGTAATCTGAATGCAAAAAATATTCAGGCATTTTCAAATCAATTTATTTCAAAAAATTTCGTACCTTTATCCCAAAATCCCCAGATTTCAAATTCTAATCCACCTCAACTACTACTACCGACTGAAAACTCTACAAATGTTTCGCTAAATCCAACTCTTTCCTGGAGTTCTGTTGTAGGTGCAGTTTCTTATAGAATACAAATTTCTACTGATTCGAATTTTACAACTCTTCATTCCAATATTGTTGAAAGTTTCAATAATGTTATTCTTTCTGGACTTCTTCCGCAAACTCAATATTGGTGGCGAGTTTGTGCTAAAGATTTAACTGATTCCACAGCTTGGTCAGTCCCAAGATGCTTTGTCACGAAATACCCTGATTCTGCTATAACAATCGGTATAGGAACAGACTATGATGTTGCTCAACCAATAGATAGATACTATTCTTATTCCACTTGTGAAATGATTTATACTCAAAGCGAACTCGGAAGTGCTAAGTTTATTAAATCTATCGCTTTTTTTAAAGGTTTTGGAGATAACAAAGAGCAAATAACCGGAATACAAGTTTTTATGAAACACACTACCCAACAAACATTTACTACTGGGAATTACTCGTTATCTGGTTATTCTTTAGTTTATCAAGGTAATTACCCGAATAATCTTGATAGTGGTTGGCTCGAAGTTGATCTCAACTCTATGTTTTATTATAATGGTGTCCATAACTTACAAATCTTGATAATTAAATCATATCAAACACCTCTGGACTATTTCGAAGCACCATCTTGGAGATTCTCTTTGCTTAACGACAATCTCCAACGTTCATCATCCTCTGATTACTCTCAGCCTGTTTATTTAGATGCTTTGCCGTTCCGACCTGATATTCGTTTCCGATATGTTTCTAACCTTCCTTCGCAAC
>CALGXJ010000065.1 GCA_937936035.1 Eximiradius proteiniborus | reverse complement strand
ATTGCTCTATCTGTTATGCCAATATTAGGTGTTGCAGGAATGCAACTTTTCAAAGCTGAAACTCCGGGTCCTACAACCGATAAACTTTCTCCGCGCATAAAAGAAACAGCCAGAATAATTGGTCTTGTTTATTTAATAATCACAGCTTTTATTTTAGTTTTGTATTTACTCGTTGGTATGCCTGTTTATGATGCTATCTGTCACGCTTTTGGCACAATTGCAACTGGTGGATTTTCACCTAAAAACGCAAGTATTGGCTTTTACCATAGCCCACTGATCGAATATACTGTAGTTTTTTGTATGTTTATCTCGGCTGTCAATTTTTCTCTGCATTACTCCGCTTTGAAAGGTTCTTTCAAAACCTATTTGAAAAGCGAAGAACTTAAATGGTTTATTCTAATTATTCTATCCTCAACGATATTCATCTCACTTTTTCTGATTTTTGAGAACGGCAAAACAATAGAAGCTGGATTCCGGAACGCTCTTTTCTATGTTGTTTCGTTAATTTCTACAACTGGATTCGGAACAGAAGATTATGAAAAATGGAATTATGGTGCTCAATTATTATTAATAACGCTAATGTATTTAGGTGGTATGGCAGGTTCCACTTCAGGTGGAATTAAGCAAATTCGCTTCATTGTTGTTGTTAAATTAATTAACTCAGAAATAAAAAAGCATATCCATCCTCAGGCTGTTGTGCCTGTTAGAATTAATGGACAACCTATCGATAGAAAAATTGCAATTAATATCCTCATTTTTACTCTTTTCTATGCTTTTATTTCTGCATCTGCTGTTATTATTTTGTGTTTTATTGGTGTTGATATTTCTACATCAATTGGTGCTGTTGCTGCCACAATGAATGGAGTTGGTCCCGGCATCGGTCTGGTCGGTCCTGTTGAAAACTACTCTGCTCTTCCTGATTTTGCAAAATGGGTCCTTTGCGGTTGTATGTTGCTTGGGCGTCTCGAAATCTTCACTATTTTGATTCTGTTTTCACCTTCATTCTGGAAAAAGTAAGATATTGTGCTTACTTTTTTCTCTAACTTTTTGTAATTTGCATACTTGATATGTCTTAATTTTTCTTTTTTTTCTACTATGGAAGCCGATACAAAAAAAGTTATATTAAGTGGGATAACACCGTCTGGAATTCTTACAATTGGACATCTTACCGGTGCATTAATAAATTGGGTACGACTTCAATCTGAATACGATTGCTATTTTATGATAGCCGACCTTCACGCTATTACTGTTAGGCAAAATCCCGCTGAGCTACGTCAGCGAACTCTTGATACAGCGGCTATGTTTCTTGCTTGTGGTATTTCTCCCGAAACAAGCACTCTTTTCATTCAATCTCACGTGCCGGCTCATAGTCAGCTTGCCTGGGTGCTAAATACCTTTACCGGTATGGGTGAGTGTTCTAAAATGACTCAATTCAAAGATAAATCAAAAAAGCATTCGGAAAATGTAAATGTTGGTCTTTTTGCCTATCCTATACTTATGGCTGCCGATATCCTGCTTTATCAAGCGGATTTAGTCCCTGTCGGTGAAGACCAGAAGCAACATCTCGAACTCACTCGCAATCTTGCTCAACGCTTCAATCACTATTATTCCGATACTTTCAAAATGCCCGAACCATTTATTCCTGAGGTCGGTGCTCGTATTATGAGTTTACAAAATCCTACTTCCAAAATGTCCAAGTCCGATGAAAATAAAAACTCTACAATCTTCTTGAACGATAAGCCGGAAGAAATTCGCAATAAAATAAAACGTGCTGTTACCGATAGCGATACTATTGTTCGTTATGATGAGGAAAACAAACCGGGCGTCTCAAACCTTATGCAACTTTATAGCATAGCAACCGGAAAATCATTTGCTGAAATCGAAAAACAATTCGAAGGTGTCGGCTATGGTGACTTCAAAGCCGAAGTTGCCGATAAAGTTGCTGAATATATCCGTCCAATTAGTGAACGTTTCGCTGAAATTTCCGCCAACAAAAAG
Source organism: Eximiradius proteiniborus (assembly GCA_937936035.1). Taxonomy (GTDB): domain Bacteria; phylum Bacteroidota; class Ignavibacteria; order Kapaibacteriales; family UBA2268; genus JAKIZO01. Next base: position 11,918 of record CALGXJ010000065.1, on the reverse strand, counting down.
TATTTGCAGGAAATTCTATCTTTCGGTGCTGACAAAGCCAACAAAGTTGCTACGAAAACTTTGCGTAAGGTCTATAAAAAAGTCGGGCTTGTGAGCTTTTAATTTATGAAATACAAATTTCTTGTTTTTTTCAGTGTTTTTCTTTTATATTTTGCTGATGCTTTTTCGCAGAACGGCTCGTTTCGCGATGTTACAATTATTAGTCAGAAAAGCGGGAAACCAATCTCTTTTAGTTTATTCCTGCCTCCTGATTACGAGAAGACAAACAAAGCTTATCCCGTTATTTACCACCTTCATAGCTTAGGTGATAATTTTCGTAGTGCGTGGCGTTCGCTTGTAATTAAATATATCAACTATGCTGTGAACTTAGGCATTATTGATGATTGTATCATTGTATTTCCCGATGGCTACGAAAATAGTATGTGGGGAAATAGTGCCGACGGCTCGAAAACTGCAGAATCAGACCTTATCGATGATATAATACCGTTTGTAGACTATTTCTATCGAACTGTTCCGTATCGCGAGTTTAGATTCATCCAAGGTTTTTCAATGGGTGGATTTGGTGCCGTTAAATTCATTTCTAAATACCCCGAATTATTTGCAAAAGCAGTATCCTTAGATGGTGGAATGAGAACGTGGGCTACTTTGCAAAGCGGTCGCCCTCAAATCGCAAAAGAAGTTTTTGATAACAATGAAAAATTATTCGCAGAATTTGCTCCGTGGAAATATATTAGTTTATATTCTGATATTTTAAGCCTTGATACTTTATTTTACATATCTGTCGGTGATTTTAAATCCCTTAATAAAACATTTGCTGATAGTCTTGCTTATTACCGAATTCCTTTTGTGTATTCGACAACCCTTTGCAAACACGATATTGATTGTCTGCTCGACCGCGAATGGTTGAATATTGCCGAATTCTATTCTAAATCTATTTCCAAAACTCACGACATCAACGCTAAAGTCGTTCAGTCCCCGCTTCGTAATTCACAAAATTCTATTCTAATTCTTAACTATTCACTCGAAAAAGTTGGACGTGCCAAAATTGATTTATTCGATACTGATGGCAACCTGATTATGAATGTTGTTAACGAATTTGAAGTTTCAGGTGAATTTAGAAAAGATATTCAAATCAATGGAACTCTGAAGAAAGGCAAGTATATTTTGGTATACGATGTTCCAAATCAAAAACGTTTGCGTAAATTTATTCTTATTAAGTAATGAATTTCTATTACTTATACAATTTTGAACTTCTTCCGGCTGAACTTGACTTATTTCGTAATGTTCATTTCACGCCTAAGTCTCATATTCAGAACAATGTGTTTCTTACAGAAGGAATTGTTACATTCAAGAAATTGCTCGAAAGTAATATTGAAATTATTTCTGTTCTTACAACTGATAAATACATAAATACTATTCAGGAATTTTCAGGCAGATTTTCCAATACTACTGTTTTTATTTGTCCTGATAAAAAATTTCTGGAAAAGATTATTGGCTTTTTGCCTAACGAACCAATCTACGCAATTTCAAAAATTCCATCTTTTACAAATCTTGAAGAACTCGGCAACAAAATTGTTTTTCTCGATGGTGTATCGAAGCAGGAAAATGTTGGCTCGATTATCCGAAATGCATTAGCTTTTGATATTGATTCACTTATTTATTCATCAGAAAGTTGCTTCCCGTACCTTCGACGTGTTGTCCGTGTTTCTCTCGGTTGCATATTCTCAATGAAAATTGCTCTTTCCACAAACCCGATAGAAACCCTCGATACTTTAAAAAATAATGGATATACAATTATCGCCATTGAACAGTCAGATAAATCAATAGAGATTTCTTCGGGCAAAAAACACGAAAAAAATTGCTTTATTTTTGGGAACGAAAGCCGAGGCATTAGCTATCCTGTTTTAGAGATAGCAGACGAAGTAGTAGAAATTAGAACTAATAAAAAAGCAGGCTCGCTCAATGTGGCTGCCTGCTCTGCAATAGTTTTCTGGAAATATTCTAACTTATCTTAAATATAGCAACAATTCTATTAAGTAGCTCGGAAATACCCCAAGCAAAACAGTTAAAGCAGCAGAAATTAGCAATGTGAAACCTGCCGCTCGTGGCTCGCCTGTGTGCAATGTTTGTTCACTTGCTTCACGAAAATATATGTAGATAAGTAGTCGCAAGTAGAAATATACTGAAATAAGCGACGATACAATTCCTACAATCGTAAGCCAGAGATAACCGGCATTAATAGCAGACTTGAAAATATAATATTTCCCGAAAAATCCTGCAAACGGTGGTATTCCGGCCAGCGATAGCAGAAATACTACCATCATTGCTGATACGAATGGACGGGTCTTATATAATCCGGAATAATGTGAGAAATCAAGATATTCTCCTTCTTTTCCTTCGAGATTTGCTACAATTGCAAATGAACCAATTTGCATAAATACGTAAACAGTTGCATAGAACGAAGCTCCAGCCCAGCCATCAGGCGTGTTTGCAACTATTCCCATTAGCATATAACCCGCGTGTGCTACAGATGAATAAGCCAGCATCCTCTTTACATTATTTTGAGCTATTGCCGTAATATTGCCAACAAGCATCGTCGCGGCAGAAAGCACAGCCAAAATATTCTGCAAAGTAATAATATGATTGCTGTCTAATGTTCTGATTGCTACAAACATTATGTTTTTGCCAATCAATATAAACGCAAAAATCGCTGCTGCCTTTCCCGCAGTGCTCAAAAATCCCGAAATTACGGTTGGAGCACCGTGATAAACGTCCGGTGCCCACTGATGAAATGGAAATGCCGCAATTTTGAATGAAAGCCCGATAAACACAAGAGTTATACCTAAAATCAAATATAAATTGTTATAATCTTGTGCTAAAATTTTTTGTGAAATTGTCTGAAAAGTCAATGTTCCGGTGGATCCATATATCAATGCTATGCCGTATAACAAAAATCCCGATGCAAATGCCCCGAGTAAAAAGTATTTAAGTGCAGCTTCTACCGAAGTAATCTTCTTACGGAAATATCCGGCAAGCACATAAAATGTAATAGACATAAATTCAATGCCGATAAACATCAATAGCAAATCTGCCGAATGAGCTATCATCATCATTCCGACTGTTGCCAATACAACAAGCGAATAGAACTCTTTATATTCGAACTCTGCTCTTTCATTATATTCTCGTGCTGCGATAATAGTTAGCAGAGCTGCAACTCCAAAAATCACATCAAAAATATAAGCATACCCATTGTATGCAAGCATTCCCTTTGTTATCGGATAGCTTGCCAGACTATTCGCTTCATTATAATACTGGTTCAGCAATATCCAGCCAGAAGAACCAATTGTTAAACTTAATATTATTATTGCAAAAATGTAATTAATTACCTTGTTCTTTCCCGTTAGTGCATCAATAATAACCAGCAATATTCCGGTTGCTGATAAGAAAAATATCGGGAAACCAAGCATCAACTCTTTTAGTATTTCATTTGCCATATTTCTTTACTGATTGTTTTCAATATTTGAATTATTGGGTTTAGTAATTTCCGGTACGACCGGCAATTCATATCTTTCTTTGCCAAATTTTATTTTTTCTAGTCTATTTACAAGTTTTTTAGTTGAATTCTCAGATAATTGCAAAAAAGTAGATGGATAAATCCCTATCCATACAATAAAGAGCACAATAGGAAGAAATGTTGCCCACTCGCGTTTATTAATATCTTTTAGTCCGTGATTTGACGGATTTGTAATTGTGCCAAACATTACCCTTCTGAACATCCAGAGTAAATATACTGCTGCGAAAATTACTCCTGTTGCCGAAATCACTGAAAACCATATAGAACCAAGAAATGGAGATTTAAATGCTCCCAATAATGTAAGAAATTCGCCTACAAATCCATTAAGTCCGGGTAATCCGACCGATGCAAGCATTGCAATTGCAAAAAATACTGTAAACGCCGGCATTATTCGGGCTATTCCGCCAAATTCTTCGATTTCTCGGGTATGTCTCCGCTCATAAAGAACCCCGACGCAGAGGAACAACATACCGGTCGATAGTCCGTGATTTACCATTTGTATTATTGCACCTTGTATTCCTTCCACAGTTATAGAGAAAATACCAAGCACAACAAACCCTAAATGACTTACAGATGAATATGCAACAAGTCGTTTTACATCCGATTGCACCATTGCAACTAATGCACCATAAACTATCCCAAACACTGCCAACCACGAAATTATAGAAGCATACATAAAACTTGCTTGGGGAAAAAGTTCTAAATTGAAACGAATTAAACCATATGTCCCCATTTTCAGTAAAACCCCCGCAAGTATAACTGAACCTGCTGTCGGTGCTTCTGTATGAGCATCAGGCAACCATGTATGCAATGGAAAAACAGGTACTTTTATCAAAAACGAAAGTGCAAATGCCCAGAATAACCATTTTTGAAATTCTAACGGTATAAAATGACTATATTGCCTTATTATTTCATAATTTGTTGTAAATCCATTTGGTATGTGGGCAAGATGTGTTCCTACAAATTGACCGAGCCAGATTATCCCAACAAGCATCGGTAATGAACCGAACATAGTAAATAAGAAAAACTTAACAGTTGCATATATTCTGTCTTTTCCACCCCAAATCCCTATTATAAAATACATAGGAATTAAAATCAACTCCCAGAAAATATAAAATAGAAACAAATCCAACGAAATAAATACACCTGTCATACCAAATTGAAGCAATAATAGCAACGAATAATAGGATTTCTCTCTCTTCTTGATTGCATCAAACGAAGAATATATTGCAATAGGTGAAATAAATGTTGTAAGCAATACAAGCAAAAGAGACATCCCATCTATCCCAACTCTAAATCCAATGTCAAGCGATGGTATCCACACTTTTTCATATGTAAGCTGAAGATTTGGATTATTAGGGGTATACTGTAATAATAGAGTTAATGAAACAATAAACGCTATTATTGAAAATCCAAATGCTGCATACTTAATCAATTTCACTTGCTCTTTGTTGATAAAAAGCAGAGCAATGGTTCCGATCAGCGGTATTAATAATGTAAGAAATAACTCTGTCATATTTATTGTTCTTTAATTCTTAAACAAAACTAAAAACTTGAAACAACCCACGCAATAATAGCTGCAATTCCAGCCATCATAAGCAAAGCATAATTTTGTGCAATACCTGTTTGTATTCTTCGCAACGCTTCGGCAATTTTTTGAACAACAGTTGCCGAACCATTGACAATCCCATCAACTACTCCAACGTCGAATTTCTTCCATAGAAAACTTCTGGAGCCATTGACTATTGGGTCCACTATCAAATAAAAATATATTTCATCAAGATAATATTTATTCAATGATAATTGAAATGCGGCTTTGAACCTTTCTGCTATTCGACGAGGATGTAATAATCTATCGTCGCTATAATAACTTATCGCAACTTTTATGCCTAACAAAGCTACTGCAATGGCTATCGCAATGAATAAATATTCAATAGCGTGCAATTCGTGTTCAAGAGGAATGCCCAAAATATTGTTCGATTTTGCAAAAATCGGCATTAAAAAGCTCTCAAGTGCATTCGGATGATGTGAAAACCAGAATCCAAGCACATACGGAATACCTAAAAATCCTCCAAATACTGACAAAAACGCAAGCACCGTAAGAGGAACTGTCATAACTTTTGGAGATTCGTGCGGATGTAATTTATGATGATCAAAACGTTCCTTCCCGTGGAAAACCAAATAAACAAGACGAAACATATAAAAAGCAGTGAAAAATGCGGCAATCGTTAGTATTAGCCACCATACAAATCCACCATCATTGTATACTGCCCATAGAATAGCATCTTTTGAGAAAAAACCACTGAATAATGGCACTCCTGCTATTGCAAGCGATGCAAGCAGAAATGTTCTATATGTAACAGGCATATATTTTGCGAGATTGCCCATTTTCTTGATGTTTTGTTCTTCGTGCATCCCGTGAATAACCGAACCCGCTCCCAAAAAAAGAAGCCCTTTGAAGAATGCGTGTGTCATAACGTGAAATACTCCTGCAACAAACGCTCCTGCTCCAAGTGCCGCAAACATAAATCCCAACTGACTTACTGTCGAATATGCGAGCACTTTCTTTATATCGTTCTGTGTTATTCCTATCGTTGCTGCCCAAAATGCTGTAATTACACCAACTATCAGAACAACCTCCATTGTTGTTGGTGCAAGCGAAAACAAAACCGAATTGCGGGCAATTAGGAAAATCCCTGCTGTTACCATTGTTGCAGCGTGAATGAGAGCACTTACAGGTGTCGGTCCCGCCATCGCATCAGGCAGCCATACTGCAAGCGGCAATTGTGCAGATTTTCCTGTGCACCCTAAAAACAAAAGTAGGGTAATTGCCGTTATCAAGCCAGTATCAAAATATATATTTTTCCCTAAATATGCTATATCCTGCACTTCTGTATAACTTAATGTCCCGAAATTTGTAAAAATTAAAAACATTGCAATCAGAAATCCAAAATCACCTATACGATTCACAATAAATGCCTTGTTCGCAGCATCGCCGGTCCAGGTTATTCGCACTCCAGGGAACTTTCTGTCATACCAAAATCCTATCAGTAAATAAGAAGCAAGTCCTACGCCTTCCCAGCCAAGAAAGGTTAATAAAAAGTTGCTTGCTAAAACTAAATTTAACATCATAAAAATAAATAAATTCAAATAAGCAAAAAATCGGGCAAAACTTCTATCATTGTGCATATAGCCAATAGAATAGACGTGTATCAAAAATCCTACACCCGTTACTATGAGCGAGAACAATATTGAAAGCTGGTCAACCTGATATGATATTTTTACTGATATGTCTCCGGTTGCAATCCAGGTGAATACATCTACAATATATGGTTTCGCAAGCCCTGTACTGATAATATGAAAAAATAATATTGCTGAAATTACAAAGGATATACCTACTGTGGCTGAACCTATTGTTCCAATCAATTTTTCGCTTTTTAAATATTTCCCGAATGCCCCGATACCAATAAACCCAAGCAATGGAAATAGAATTATTAACTGGACTAAAGCAAACATAATCTATACCCGAGTTTTTATTACAATTTCATCTGTGTAACAACGAAAAAAAAATAATAATAGTTTTTAATTATATTGATAAAATTAATTTATTCTGCAAGATGAACATTTATTAATGGTTTTTTGCTCACTTCTCAATTCTCTCGATTATCTCAATACCAATCTCTTTTAAATATTCTATATCCAACTCCTCATCTATTTTGTAAAATCTTAGTCTTTTCAACTCATTTAAATAATTTATTACTTTTCCAATGAATTCTTGATCAAATTTCTTATCTATCATTTTTCTTCTGATTTTTTCTACTGATAATTCTTCTTTTTTTAAGTTCAATTCTATTAAAAGTGTTTCTGTGATACTCTTGAATAGAAAATCCAGAACTAATTCTCTGTTCGAACTGCTGAAATTTCTTATTTCGTCGGCAATTCCTTTCTTCGATTGAGTGTTCAGTTCCTGATTGAACGACTCCGTATTTCCACTAACGTTCATTTTTCTCAATAAAAAAATCAGAGTGCTAAGCGACAAGAGTCCAAGAATAGCAAAAATCCAACTCAAATATCCATTATTCTCATTATCAGTACTATTTATTTGCTTTATGTCTTCAATATTTAAGGCTTCTATGCTGTGGGGTTGGGTTTTTAAAGAAACAAGCTTCCTTTTCTTGGGGTCAAAATATTTTAATAGCTGTTCAGGTATCAGATTTTTACCTTCTTTCAAAGATTTCAATGTGTAAATAAAAGTTCTCTTGCCAGAAATTCCATTTTTTATATTGATGCTATCAATTACATTTGCTTCACCTGCAATTTGTAGATAATCGGGTAATTTCAACTTGGGGGCATTAATCAAATATAAATTACCGATCCCGACAATTTCTATAATATATTCGAAATTCTTATTAACAATTACTGTATCATTTAAAGTCATAGATTTTACTTGGAAATTCCCGACAGCCCCGATAAAGCTCACATCTTTTTCTAATATCGGCTTTGCGTTTATTTGAATTTTTTCTGATGTATATGTATTTATTCTTGAATAATATTTCTCATCTGTAGGAAATTCAGGTGAGTATTCCAGCGAGGCATTTATTTTCAAGGAAATTGTCGGTATTTCAAACTCTCCCTCTTTTGTAGGAATTACAACATATTTTCTTATCAATGCTTTTCTAAAAACCTCACCTCGAATACTTTCGTATGTATATCGCAATGCTCCGATGTCCTCTTCTTCGACCAATGCATCATTAAATTCAGGTGTCTTTTCGTCTAATACTTCCGTCAGAATTATCTTATCATTTACGTATAATTCGTATTCAACAACAAAGGGCTCGCCAACGTAACACTCTTTTTTGCTTGTCTTTGCTTTTATAAAAATGTTGCTAAAAAAAATTCTGTTTGCGTATTCATCAATTGATAGATTTCTTTGTCCTCCGCTTTGTCGGGCAAATAAATAATCTGCCGAAAGCATACTTGCAATCGGCAGAAACAAAATAAAAAAATATATGTGTAATTTCTTCAATCTCATCACATAGCAGGCTTATATTCCAGATTTTCCTCGAAAATTAAATTCGCTTTTGTTGCACGTTTGCCATGAACAACATTCGGAGCAACAAATATACGCTTCTCTTTTACTGCTTTTTCAAATTCATCTCGGAACTTTGTAACAAATCCGCGAACAGGCCAGGCTGCTGCATCACCAAGCGCACAAATAGTATTGCCCTCAATATTATTTGCAACATCCACCAGCAAATCTAAATCACGAATTGTTCCTTCACCATTAGCAATTCGTTTTAATATTTTCTCCATCCATCCGCAACCTTCACGGCACGGTGTGCATTGTCCACAAGATTCGTGGTGATAAAAGTGAGCAATCCGCAAAGTAACAGCCACTATATCCGTGTCTTCGTCCATTACCATTACTCCTGCAGTGCCAATATGAGTTCCCAGCTTTTTTAGCGATTCTTCATCCATTCGCACACCCTCAATCTCATCGCCTCGCAGTGGAGGCATAGAAGAACCACCGGGTATTACAGCCTTTACTTTTTTCCCACCGGGCACGCCCCCGCAAATGTCGTATATAAGTTCAGTAAGTAATATTCCCGTCGGAAGTTCATATACTCCCGGTTTATTCACGTGACAGCTTACTCCATATAACAAAGTGCCAGGATGTCCTTCAGCTCCGATTTTTGAATACTCTTCGGCTCCAATCTTAAAAATTGCCGGAACAGTTGCTATTGTCTCGACATTATTGATAGTTGTTGGCATACCCCATAACCCATTTTGAGCTGGGAACGGTGGTTTCACCCTTGGATAACCGCGTTTGCCTTCTATCGAATTCATTAGCGCCGTTTCCTCACCACAGATATAAGCTCCTGCTCCTTTATGTACATATATTTCAGTTGAAAAACTTGTTCCGAATGTTTGTTTCATCCGCTCTCCTACCAATCCCGCTTCGTAAGCATCATCTAACGCTTTCTGAAATAGATTTATCCATTTATGGTATTCGCCGCGTATATACACATAAGTTGCAGTAATTCCCATCGCATACGCAGCAATAAGAATACCTTCAATTAACTGATGCGGATTATACTCAAATATTTGTCTGTCTTTGAACGAACCTGGTTCCGATTCATCGCCATTCACACAAAGATATTTAGGTTTATCATTCCCTTTGGGCATAAACGACCATTTCAGACCTGTTGGGAAGCACGCCCCACCACGACCGCGTAGCCCGGATTTTTTGACAATATCTATTACTTCATCTGATGAAATTTGCAAAGCTTTCTTGAATTGTTCATATCCTCCGTGCTGGCGATATACCTCTAATTTAACGTAGTCCTCTATTTCTGGTAACAGTAGTTTTGGAGTGATGTTGTCCATAAATTAACTCAATTATTTTGAATAAACTTTCAAAAATCAATTAACGAATGAAATAATTTTGTATTGATTTTAGTAGTTCCGATTGTTCAATTTATCCAACAGCCATAGCAGCATTTTTTTGTAATCATTATCAGTCAGTTCCTCTAATGCTTCCTCAGCAAATCTGAAATATTCTGCAATTTTGTTTTTTGCTTCATCGAAAATCCCTAATTCTACGAACATTTCATTGAATTTGGGAACATACTCAGCACTCAATCCGTTTGAATTATAATATTTGTCTAATAACTCTCTGTGTTCAGGCTTTTCTGCTCTTTCGTTTGCAAGTATTACTAAATATGTTTTTTTGCCTTCCTGGATGTCTAACCCCACTTTTTTCCCAAACACTTTTTCGTCGGCAATCATATCAAGCAAATCGTCCTGAATTTGAAATGCTAAACCTAAATATTTTGCATAATTTCTCAATCCACTAATTATTTTATCATCTGCATCAGCAACCAATCCGCCCATAACACTGCAGGTTTCCAACAATGCAGATGTTTTCTTACCAATCATTTTAATGTAATCATCAATTTTTACATCTTGTGAAGTATTGAACTGCATATCATACACTTGTCCTTCGCATACTTCAATCAATCCGTTTGTAAATGTCTGTATTATTTCAAAATAGCGTTTGTGATTTGGAATAAGTTTGTAAGCAAAGCCTATCATTGCGTCGCCGGTTAGAATTGCAATTGATTCGTTCCATTTTTTGTGCACCGTCGGTCGGTTACGCCTAAAATCTGATTTATCCATTATATCGTCGTGAACAAGCGTAAAATTATGCATAATTTCGAGTGCCACTCCGAAATCTAACGCACTTTCTGGTGCTCCGCCGGCTGCTCCGCAAGCCATCATAGTAAGTGCCGGACGAATGCGTTTTCCACCTTCCGCCATAAAATAGTTATACGGTTCATATAAATCAATTGGCTCAAAAATTTGTGTTGCTTCTTTAATTCTATTTTCAATTATTTTGCGAATTTCATCAAATTTCGTTTCAAAATTCATAAATACTCCTAATTTTTAATAAAATATTTTCCCGGAAGTTGTCGAGCTAATCCTTTGAACTCAAGCTCGAGTAACTTCACAAGTAATGTCGGCACATCAATATTCACTTTTTCTGCAATTCTGTCAATATGCATTGGTTCAGACGAAATTTCTTCGTAAATAATCTTTTGAATTTTATCATCAAATAAAATTTCTTCCCTATTTTCTTTATATCGTATGATACTAATTAATCCCAGATCTATCAAAATGCTCTCTGCAGACATTACTGCTGTAGCTTGGCTATCATGAATTAGTTTGTTGCATCCAGCACTTTTGCTTGAATTTATCGGTCCAGGAACAGCAAATAATTCTCGCGACTGGTCAATTGCAAAGCTTGCTGTTATTAGTGCTCCTCCCTTAATGTCGCTTTCGACTACTATTACTGCTTGTGATATACCACTTATTATCCTATTCCTTTGCGGAAAATATCCCGGTCGAGCCTTTGTTCCGGGCGGATATTCCGAAATAACCGCTCCCCCTGAATCTATAATTTTATTTGCTAAGTCGCGAGAAATAGCAGGAGATATTTCATCAATCCCTGAAGCTATTATCGCATATGTTATTCCTTTATTTTTTAGTGTTTCTCTATGTGCAATGCTATCTATTCCATAAGCTAATCCTGACACGACAATTATTTTATTTTTTACCAACTCTTCCACTATTTTCTCAGTCGTTATTTTTCCGTAAAGCGTATTTCTTCTTGTTCCTACAATTGCAATCGAATTTAATCCTTTGCTTAGCTGTCCTTTGTAATATAAAATCATTGGTGCATAATAAATTTCTCTCAATAATTCAGGGTAATTATCATCAAAATATGTGATATATTTTATGTTTTCTTTTTCAAGTCTCTCAAAAAAATCTTCAAAATCAATTT
>CALGXJ010000064.1 GCA_937936035.1 Eximiradius proteiniborus | reverse complement strand
AACGCAGTAATTCGCACAGGCTCTACTACAATGAACGAACGTATTGTAATAGTTAGATAATACACACAAGAATCATACAATTTGGGACGCGTCCATCGGATGCGTCCCATTTTTTTATTGAAAAATACACATTTATTTTGTATATTCTAACTAAAAACAATACAGGTGCATAAAATGTATTCCCGCGTTTTCTCTGCTGCTGTATTCGGTATTAATGCAATAACAATAGAAATCGAAACACATACAGATAACCAATTGCCAGCTTTTAATATTGTTGGATTGCCCGATTCTGCTATAAAAGAATCGCGTGAACGTGTAACAGCCGCAATCAAAAACTCAAGTTTTGCATTCCCGGCAAAAAAAATTACTGTAAACCTTGCTCCTGCCGACGTCAAAAAAGAAGGAAGTGCTTTCGATCTACCCATTGCAATTGGATTGTTGGCTTCCTTTGGTGTAATAGACTACAACAATATTCAAGATACAATACTAATTGGCGAACTCGCTCTCGAAGGCTTTCTTCGTCCCGTCCACGGTGTTCTTCCAATTACCTTAGAAGCTAAATCAAAAGGATTTCGCCAAATTATTCTTCCTGAACGAAACGCAAGCGAAGCCGCTCTTGTTGACGGAATTGAGGTTATCCCTGTTGAAACACTATCTCAAACTGTTGAGTATATAAATGGAGATACTTCTATCGAACCAAGAAAAGTGGACATTTTTAGTTTGTTCAACGATGCTCAGTCTCAAAATTATCTTGATTTTTCCGACGTCAAAGGACAGGCAAACGTAAAGCGAGCTTTGGAAGTTGCTGCTGCCGGCGGACATAATCTGTTAATGATTGGTCCACCAGGCTCTGGCAAAACTATGTTAGCTAAACGCATCCCTTCAATACTTCCACCACTGTCGCTCGAAGAATCTCTCGAAACTACTAAAATTCACTCAGTTGCTGGGCTTCTGCCTAACGGTGAACCTCTTATTCGTATACGCCCATTTCGATCCCCTCATCACACTATTTCAGACGCGGCTTTGGTGGGTGGTGGTATTAATAAAATTCGTCCCGGTGAAATTTCCCTTGCTCACCACGGAGTGCTGTTTTTAGATGAGTTGCCCGAATTTGCTCGAAATGTTCTCGAAGTGCTTCGCCAACCTCTCGAAGATAAACGTATCACAATTTCTCGAACCAAGCAAACTCTCGATTATCCTGCTAACTTTATGTTAGTTTGCTCGATGAATCCTTGTCCCTGTGGCAACTATGGCGATCCTAATAAGGAATGCTCTTGTTCTCCTCAACAGATACAAAAATATCTTGGGAAAATTTCCGGACCACTGCTTGATAGAATTGATATTCACGTCGAAGTCCCTGCTGTCAAATATCAGGAACTTTCCAGTAAACTTACTTCTGAGCCAAGCTCTGCTATTCGTGAGCGTGTTATGAATGCCCGGGCTATTCAATCCAAACGCTTCGAAAATGAAACGAATGTATTCAAAAATGCAGATATGAACACCAAATTAATTCGTAAGTATTGCTCGCTTGATGATCAATCCCAAAGCCTGATGAAAATGGCAATGACCAAACTTGGTTTTTCTGCTCGTGCATACGATCGTATTATAAAGGTTGCCCGCACAATTGCCGACCTCGCCGGCGACCACGATGTTTCTCCATCTCATATCAGTGAAGCGATCCAATATCGTAGTTTAGACCGTCAATATTGGAAATAATTATTTCTCTGGTATTCTTATTAGCCACACTTCTCCCGGTTTCGGTGCTGGCAATGATCGCCCCAGTATCCACGGATTTAATATCTTAACATCTTTGTATGTGGTTCTGTTAGCTTTTGCCCATTCAGCCAGATTTGGGATCGACGATGTCTCTTTAATTATCTTTGTTCTCTCTGGTTTGTAGCGTTCCCACACAGGAACTCGAAATCCGTATTTTTCCGGATATTGCATTATTTCCTTTATTATTGCTATTCTAAAAATATATCGAGAAGTTTCCTCATTCAAGAATAGCTCAAAATAATTATCCGTTCCTTGAAAATTTATATTATTTGCAACTCCTTCCACTCCCATATTATATGATGCAAATGCAACTATCCAACTGCCAAATCTTCTGTAAGCACGTTCAAGGTATTTCATTGCCGCCTGGGTGCTTTTCTCTGGATGTCTTCGTTCATCAACATCTTTGTCCACTCTCAATCCATAAGTTCGGGCAGTCCCTTCGATAAATTGCCATAGCCCAACGGCATCTTTCGGTGAACGTGCCTGGTACAAAGCACTTTCAGCTACCGACAAATATTTTATGTCGTCAGGCAAATTGTTTTCCTTTATTATTCGTTCGAACATTGGAAAAAATTTTCCCGAACGCTTTAAATATAGTATTATTTGCCCCGGTTGCTGTAACAGCAAATAAAATTCACGTTCAGCTCTTTCTCTAACTTCCGGTATTTCAAGTGGAATTCGCTCACCACACAATTCAAGCTTATCTGGCAGTGTAAGTTGCGACAAGAAATAAAAATAATTAGGTTCTTCTGCCTCAACTCTCGCTTCGTTTGCTTCTGTGTAACACGACTTACTAAATAGCATCAATACAATCAAAAAAACAATTTTCTTCATAATTCCTTATTTACATTATTTACAAATATCTTTTTATTGCATAATCTGAGCTCTTCCTCATTGTTGGAAGCTAAAAACACAATTCCGTCTTTATCAACTTTCTCTTTTATCAATCGTTTTACTAACTGTATCCCAATATCATCTAAATTTGTTGTTGGTTCGTCATAAATAAGCACAGCCGGGCTATGCAAAACCGACAGGAGCAATTTCATTCTTTGCTTCATTCCCGAAGAAAAATTGCGTATATACTTATTATAATGCTTCTCTAAATAAAACAGTTCCAATAATTCATTGGTTTTGTTCTCGGTAACTGATATTCGTCGAATGCTAGATGTAATTTTTATTAACTCAACAGGTGTGAACTCTTCGTAAATATTCAAGTATGGTGCAACAAATCCAAAATAGCTGAAATATTCATCCTGATTTAACTGCTTCCCGTCAATTTCCCAAATCAGACTGCCTTTTGTTGTTGAATTAATCCCGGCAATTATTTTAACTAATGTTGATTTTCCTGAGCCGTTCGGACCACATATCCCTATAATATCTCCGTTCTTTCCTTCAAAACTTATGTTTTTTAATATATATTTATTACTTGAATATGCTTTAAAAATATTATTTCCAATAATTTCTATTTCCACTTTACTCATTTGTGATATTTAAATAATTTTCAATATAACAACAAAATTGTAATTATTAAAGCATATGATTTGTTTTTCTTAAAATTAATTTGTTTTCATAATGTGCCTTTTGGTAATTCAAACAACAGAAGAAAATTAATGGATTTTAATTATTTAAGCTATTTTTGCATAAAGAATTAATCAATAATTAACTACTATACTAATAATGTTTGTTATTTTACAAAAACTTGATAATTTTGCATATTGTAATTATTACGAAAATATGAAAATAGATATAATAACATCTGGACCATTTGATACAAACGGTTATCTTGTGAGCGATGAGACCAATGAAGCGGCGATCATTGATGCACCGCTCGAAAGTACACACATCTTTATGAAACATATACGAAACAAACATCTGAAAGTTACAGCGATATTTTTAACTCATTCTCACTGGGACCACACTGCTGATGCTCCTGAACTTCGCCGTCAAACAGGAGCTCAAATTTATCTCCACTCAGACGATAAGTATCGTGTCTTAGAGCCAAACAAATTCACTATTTTCAGATTGCCTTTTAACTTAGAAGAGTTTACTCCGGATGTTGAATTATTTGGCAACGAGGAAATAAAAGTGGGGAATATGCTATTCAAAGCAATTCACACACCTGGTCATACCGAAGGTGGCGTTTCCTATTCTGTCGAAAACCAAAATGTGATTTTTTCTGGTGATACTATTTTCGATGGTAGCATCGGTAGATGCGATTTGCCTGGTGGTTCGCTCGACACCTTGCTTTCGTCTATTCATCAGAAATTACTCGTTTATTCCGATGATACAGTTATCTATCCCGGTCACGGCGATTTTACCACCATTAGAAACGAAAAAGATAATAATCCTTACTTAAATATTTAGAAATCAACTGATGATTAAAATTAATTCACATATTTTTCATATATTAATTTCTTTTTCTTTTGTAAGTTACTTATTCATTAGTGGCATATTTTTAAAAGGTTGTTATTCTTTTACTGGTGGATCTGTGCCTGATCATTTAAAAACATTATCTATTCCTACTGTAAACGACCAAAGCGGTTTTGGGAACCCTGAATATAAATTGATCCTAACTCAGTCATTAATAGATAATTTTAAACGTGACAACTCTTTTGAACTTGTTGAATCTGGAGGAGATGCCCGAGTGATTGTTTCTATCAACTCTATTTTGGAGCAAACAGTCGCGGTTTCTCCCGGCGAACTCGAAACCGAACGCAGAATTGTGGTTAATTGCACTGCTGAATACTACGACTTTATCAACAAAAAAAGTATTTGGAAAAAGAATTTTTCCAACTACGGAGTTTTTGATTTAAAAAATGCTATTGCCGGCCGAAATCAGGCTATCGAAGGTGCTCTCAGGCAAATTGCCGACGATATCCTTCTGGCTGTTGTCTCTGGCTGGTGATTCTTTACAGAAGTATGTTAATCTTTGAAGGATTTATTATCCTATTATGGAAGAAATAATACTAATTATCTATTTTCTGGCTCTCTCCATTCTTTTTGGTTTTGGTATTCATGGTCTTATTCTTTTATACTATTATCGTAAGACTCAGAACAACAAAATTAAAGAGCCGGAATTACCCAAAGAATTGCCGATGGTTACTATTCAATTGCCTCTCTATAATGAATATTTTGTTGTCGAAAGGCTTATCCGTTCCGTTTGTAATATTAAGTACCCTAAAGAAAAACTCGAAATTCAGGTGCTTGACGATTCTACCGACGAATCTCAGGAACTCTGTAAGTCCTTAGTAGAAGAATATAAAAAGAAAGGCTTCAATATTAAATATATTCATCGAACCGACAGAACCGGCTACAAAGCTGGTGCTCTTAAGCACGGTCTTGAAATTGCAGAAGGCGATTTTGTCGCTATTTTTGACGCCGATTTCGTTCCAAACGAAAACTTCCTGCTTAAAACTGTGCCATATTTCTCAAATCCTCAGATCGGTATGGTACAAACTCGTTGGGAACACCTTAACGAAGAATATTCTTACCTTACCCGTGCCCAGGCGCTTGCTCTCGACGGTCATTTCGTTTTAGAGCAGCAAGTTCGTAATAAAGCTGGCTTCTTTATTAATTTCAACGGCACTGCTGGCATTTGGCGCAAATCTGCTATTATCGATGCCGGCAACTGGGAACCCGACACTCTTACCGAAGACCTCGACCTTAGCTACCGCGCTCAACTCCGTGGCTGGAAGTTCGTCTATCTCAACGATGTTACTTCTCCTGCTGAGTTGCCAGCTGATATTAATGCTCTCAAAACTCAACAATTCCGCTGGACAAAAGGTGCTGTAGAAACTGCTAAAAAACTTCTGCCTCGCGTTCTCAAAGCTGATATTCCTCTCAAAGTTAAGCTCGAATGTTTTGTCCATCTCACAAGCAACATCGTGTTTCCATTCATCATTATTGTTGCTTTGCTCAATGTTCCCATTGTGTTGATTAAAAACACTGTTGGCGGTTTCGACCAATTTTATTCATTTATGAGCATTTTCGTTCTAGCTTCGATTTCCACGTTCCTCTTCTATATGTATGCTCAAAAAGCTATCCATCTTGACTGGCGACGCCGATTGCTGCTTTTCCCGGTCTTCCTTGCCGGCAGTATGGGATTTGCTGTAAACAACACAAAAGCTGTTCTCGAAGCTTTAATTGGTAAGAAAACCGGATTTGCTCGCACTCCAAAGGAAGGAATTGTTGGAACTGCTCCAAAAACTAAAGTTAAAAAATATAAATCTAATAAATTTAGCTGGATTGTTCTTTTCGAAATGCTTTTAGCTCTATATTTTGTTGTTGGAGTTGGTATTTCCGTATATTATCTCGAAATTGCTGCCATTCCTTTCCAACTTCTCTTCTTGCTTGGGTTTGGCACTGTTGGATACCTATCCCTCCGACACGCAATCTTTTCTAAATAAATTGTGAGAGATTTTATTGCAAAAAGGCTTCACTTCAGCGTGAAGCCTTTTAATTTTATTAAAAAATATTCCCATAATTCAATATATCTTCAGGGTCAAATGCTTTTTTTATTTTGCGAAATCCGTCAATTATTTCATCACTGTATAATATTTTCAAATACTCTTTTTTTATCTTCCCTATCCCGTGTTCTGCCGAAATTGTACCACCCAACGATACAGCTTTGGCTAATATATCAACATATATCTTTTTAGCTCTGCTGAATTCGTCTTCATCTTTGGTTAAAATGTTTGCGTGAAAGTGCGAATTTCCTATATGTCCCCAAATCACATACTCTAATTGCTCTTGCTTAAATAAATTTACCATATATTCATAGTACTCCTTTACAAACTCATTCGGAACTGCACTATCTGTTCCTAACTTTTGCTGCTTGTATTGCTGTATTTTCTCATATACTGCAAGCGGGAGCTGATGACGAAAATGTGCCAATCGCTTGTGCTCCTGATCGCTCATTGCTATCCACGTATCATCCACAAGACTTGTAAATCTCGAAGTGAAAATATACAGATTTGCAAGTGTTTCTTCTGATTTTTCATTGCTTGTCTCTACTTCAATCCATAGTGCATAAAGTGCGCTTTTCGGTATATGTGGGATTGTCCCGCGCAGCAACATTATTGAATTATCATCAAAAAATTCAATTAGTCTTGGCGATATTATCCCATTTTCCCGCCGTATTTCATTCAAAAAATCAAACATTCCTTCGTGCAAATCAAAGAAAATTATTGCTCCAAGAACCTGTTCAGGACTATCAAGTAGTTGCAATTCCGCACTTGTTACTACTCCTAGGGTTCCTTCCGCACCTATAAATAAATCAATCAAATCCATATTCTGTTCAATATAATATCCAGCCGCGTGTTTTACTTTTGGCATCTGCACATTCGGCAATTCAAAAGATATACTTGTTCCTTCATTTGTGCTAAAATCAAATTTATTCCAGTTAGCAAATATTTCGCCCCGCCTTATTGTTCTGCTTTCGCCTGTTGGGAAAACGACATCTATTGCATTGATATATTTGCGAGTTGCTCCATATTTATATGTCCTCGCTCCTGATGCGTTGTTCCCAATGTTGCCCCCTATCGTTGCCAACTTTTCTGTTGGATTTGGCGGATAAAACATTCCACTTCCAGCAAGAAAGTCGGCTATCTCTTCTATACGAACAAAACTCTCTACTTTCAAAGTCTTTCTCTCTTTATCAAAATTCAAAATCTTATTGAATCGCTCAATTGATAAAATTTTCCCGCCAAGCGGAACTCGGCTGCCAGTTAGTCCGGTGCCGGCACCGGAAATTGTTATTTTCTGGTTCTTTGCTGTTGCTTCTTTCAGTATTTGCTTTATCTCATCAACACTTTCCGGTATTAATAATTCATCTGCATATCCTTCGTAAGAAGATGCATCTACCAGATAATCCTCAAATTCATTTTTGTTATGTTTAACAATCATATTTTTAATATATTTGTATAGTTATATAATTAATTTTAATAAATTTATGAAAAAACCTTTATTTTACGTAATTGTTTTTTGTTTAGCAAACATTGCTGCACTTTCTCAGGTTGAAAAATACGAACTTTTCACAGTTCAGCCTAAATTAGGGTTTGGATTTAACAAGTATTCAGCCGATTTTAACAACTTTGAGGGTGCTGCTGATTGCGGCCGCTTCAAAGTTGGCTCCGGCAGCGGGCTACTCTTTGGTGCATTATTCGAACGCTCATTAGATAACAAAAAATCCATTGGTTTGGCTCTAAGCTACATCAACCGCTCGGGTGTTCTTGCTATCGACTATATCTATCCATTGCGAAATCCCGACAATACTATTACGAAAGCCAAAATAAAAGATAAAATTGATGCTCAACTTTCATACTTAGAAATTTCTCCTTCATTCGTTTACACCTTAACTGATGAATTTATCAATGCTCCGTTGCGTGCAATCGGAAGTGTGCGATTCGGTCTTCCTCTTGAAAAAACTTTCGAGCAGTACGAAGAAATTGTCTCGCCCGCTGGTGCTGTTTTCGTCGATAATGGTGTCCGCCGCAAACGCCGCAACATCGCTTCTGGTGATATTAAATCCATCAATAACCTTGCTTTTGGTATTTCGCTTGGACTTGAAAATAATTTGAAAATCGGTAATAATACTTTCTTTACTCAAACTTTGTCTTTTGATTACAATTTAAACGATGTTACAAACGATGCCAGTTGGAAAGTGCTTGGCGTTCGCCTTGATTTAGGCTTGCGTTATACAATGTTTAGAACGGTAGAGCATCCGAAACCCGCCCCGCCTCCGCCTGCAGAAATTGATATATACGTCGAACCTCCAAAAGAACCGTTTGTTGATATCCTACAAAAGAAATTCGATGGCAAAGTCTTCGTTGGAAATGAACTTTTGGCAACTTCCCCACTTGTTAATGCGTTGTTCTTTGCCCGCAATAGCGACAAAATTCCGGAATACTACGTCGATGATGTGCCGGCAAACATTAATTATTTTGTTCAAAGCCCAGTTGAACTTCACAAATTCATATTGCCTCGCATAGTTGAAATTGTTAAACATAATCCAAAAGCCAGAATTACTATTGAGGGAGCTACCTCCGGCCCCACAAATGAACCCGAAGGGCTCGAACTTGCTCGTCGCCGTGCTGAAAATGTTAAATCTCGCCTTGTATCTCTTGGTGTTCCTGAAAGTATTATCAAAACTTCTGCTCGCGTTTCACCTCGTTTCCCGTCAAATCAGGATTTCCCCGAAGGAATTGATGAAAACCAACGTGTTGAAATTCTTGTTAGCAATGCTCCTTTGCAAGAATACGTCGATTTGCAAAAATATTCTGAACTTGATGCCAAAATCTCGCTCTTAATTGCAGCTGAAAATATTGATAAATCAGAAATTCTTAAAATCACCGACAGCTTTACTAATTCTGAAATACAATTCTCTGGCTCCGGATTAGTCGAAATTCCTGTTAAAAAACGTTTAGATGATTTGGATGATAAAGTATTATCTTATTCAATTAAACTTAACGATAACACTTTCTTCGTTTTCAGGGATACCCTTGCTATTTCACGTTTGCCAAAAGAAGTTATTGAACTTAATCTGAATAATTTCGAGGCAATTCTTCGTTTCGATTACAATTCAAGTGAACTTAGTGAAGACAACAAAGGTCTTCTTCGCCAGCTTTCAGAAAAACTTCCCTCCAATTCTACAATCATAATCCTGGGTTCCGCCGATGCTCTTGGCACTGCCGAGCGAAATACCCGACTTTCCCGCGAACGTGCAGCTAACACCGAGCAATTTATTCGCTCTATCGTTGGCAATAAGTTTAAAATTGAAACAGGAATTAGCGAAGAAAAATTTGATGAGACAACACCACAAGGTAGATTTTTAAATCGTTCTATTAGAATAAGAGTAAAATAATGGAAAATAATAATAATCTTGTGCTTGAATACAAATGCCTCGACCACGGTTTCGTTCGCCTTGTCGATTGGATGGGCGACGATAGCTCCATAGTTCAGGCGGCTCGCGTCTCCTATGGCAAAGGCACCAAATCAGTAAGCGAAGACACCGCACTGATTAGATATTTGATGCGTCATTTGCATACTTCACCATTCGAAATGGTTGAGTTTAAGTTTCACGTTAAGCTCCCGATTTTTGTCGCCCGGCAATGGATTCGCCACCGCACTGCCAATGTTAATGAATATAGTGGACGCTATTCCGAAATGCCCGACGAATTCTACATTCCCGAACCAGAACAATTGCGTCTCCAAAGCACTCTCAATAAGCAAGGTAGGGGAGAGGCATCTATCGACAATTCTTCTGATGTTATTGCCCGAATGAAACTCACTCAGGATAAATTATTCCGGGAATATTCAGAATTGCTTTCTACTGGGCTTGCCCGTGAAATAGCTCGAATTAATCTGCCTCTATCCAATTATACCGAATGGTACTGGAAAATAGACTTGCACAATCTTTTCCACTTTTTGCGACTGCGGCTCGATTCTCACGCACAATACGAAATCCGTGTTTATGCCGAAGCAATTTCTAAAATTATCAAACAAATTGTTCCCATTGCATATCAGGCTTTCGAAGACTACACTTTGAAATCAATTAGGTTCTCTCGCAACGAGTTGAACGCACTCAAGCTGTTGATAAATAAAGATCTGCCATCTGACGAAAGGCTTTCGGAATTGGGGCTTTCTAAACGCGAGATTCAGGAGTTTAAAGAAAAAATTAATGAAATCTGATTTTTCTTTTGGAATTTTTCATTAAATAAATTAATTTTGCAGTTCAAAAATATTGAGAACAAAAAAATAAAAGGAAATGGCTCATCATAAGTCAGCATTGAAAAGAATAAGACAGTCAAAGAAAAGACGTCTATACAACAGAGCAAACAAAAGACAAGTGAAATTGGCTGTACGTGCCGTTCGCGAAGCTAAAACTTACGAAGAAGCATTGCAACTTGTTAAAAAAGCATACAGTGTGTTGGATAAAGTTGCTGCTCGCGGTGTAATTCATAAGAACAAAGCAGCTAATCATAAATCTGCTATCACCAAGATTGCTAACAAATTGCAGGCTGCTGCTAATTAATTTTTTTTCTGCACCCGTAGCTCAACTGGATAGAGCATCTGACTACGGATCAGAAGGTTTGGGGTTCGAATCCCTACGGGTGCGCTCCTGAATTTAGGCTGCCTCTTCTATTAGGCAGCTTTTATATTTGCTACTACTACTTCGAACTTCATTTTTCCTGTTGTATAAATCAAATAATTAAGTTATTTTTAGTCAATTATTTATTTTTATCTGGGGTTATAGATGAAACGTTTACTACTTCTTTTTGCTTTATTGATAGTATTCTCTTCTCTGCATTCGGAACAGCGAAAAAGCAAAAGCGAAATGCTAAAAGCTATTCGCCACTATCAGCGACTTATGGAATCGGCTCAACCTCGCCCCGATGATAGGTACCTGAAAACAGATAAAATCCCCTGGCTCCTTTCACCAAAATCATCTCTTCCGCTCTTTCTTAATGCTAATACTATTGACGATGAAGCAAAATTTTACTACAAAATGCAGAATGAATCTTCCGTTGCTGTTAACCCTACAAATCCTAATAATCTCATTGCCTCTGCTGTAGATTATCGCGATAATTCTGCTACTTGGGTCTATGTTTCAGATGATGCCGGCAAAACTTGGAGAAATATTAATCTCGGGCGCCCCTATCCAAATTGGCGTTCTTCAAACGATCCAAGTGTTTACTTTGCTCTGGATGGTACGGGCTATCTTTGCTATGGTGGTTTTGGCGAGTTCGACGAAAGCCAACCTGTGAACGTTGGCGAAAATGGCGTCTTTATCGCAATTACCAAAGATGAAGGGAAAACTTGGCAACCTCATATTCCTGTTATTGTTCATCAAGGAATGCAAACTCTCGATTCGCTTTTCGAAGATAAATACTACGTCCACGTCGATAATAGTCCGGAATCGCCATATTTTGGCACCGTATATATCCCTTGGAAACGTGTAACTCCACGCGATTCTGCTACAGAAATTGTTATTGCAAAAAAAACTCCCAACAACGAAGTCTGGAGTAATCCTTTAAGAATTAGTCATCGCCTGCCGGGTTCGTCCGAAGATACTACTTTCGGGCAAAGTTTTCCTTTGGCTGCTACCGGTCCCAATGGCGAACTTTATGTTGTTTGGAATCACGGCATTGAACACGGTGTTGGCTTTGTAAGATCCTTTGATGGTGGTGATAATTTTACTGAACCAAAAATTATTCATCGCTATAATATTTTTGGTCGCACTAAACTTATCGAAGGTCAAGGATATCGCCACGTTGTCAAAGATTCTGTCCGAGCCGAAGCTTATCCTGTTGTCGTTTGCGATATTACCAATAGTCCCCGTCGCGGATATTTATACCTCTGTTGGGCGGCAGATAATCCACCCAATGTTTATTTTTCCCGCTCTACCGACAAAGGCGACTCTTGGAGCCAACCTGTGATTGTCCATAGCGATACTGCAAACGATCAATTCTGGCCATGGATGGCAATTGACCCGAAAAATGGTGATTTAGCAATTATGTATTTCGATAGCCGCAATTGTCCGGATAACTTAATGGTAGAATGCTTCGTTAGCTACTCTTCCGATGGTGGACTTTCCTGGAACGACCGCCGTGCCGCTGATGTTGCTTCTGATTTACGTCTTAATCCTTTCCGTGGAAACGCCTTCGCCGGCGACTATAGCGGTTGTGCTTTCTATGACGGAATAGTATATCCAACTTGGGTTGATATGAGAAATGCCGTGCTAAACTTGCTCGATAGCGATGTCTTTACTGCTATTGTCAATACTCGTGCACCACTGCCCGTCGAGAACCTAACTGCAAAAATTATCCCCCATAAGCCTAATACGATTGAATTAATTTGGAATAATCCTACCGAACGTAGTTTTGGGCAGCCACTTAATTCTGACGAATTTCAAATATTTGTTAAACGTAGCGACGTGTATTCTCTCGTTTTAAATGGTGATATTCAACAATTTACTGATACAACACTTGTTCCTTACGAAAAATATAATTACACTTTCTACGTAGTTTCTGGTCGTGATACAAGTATTGACCGCACTGTTTCAAGCTACGCCGGTGGTGCCAAAGAACCAACTCCTCCTCAAATTCTTTCTTGCCGCGGTTCGCAGAATTTTATCACTAATCTTTATGTAAAAGTTCCGTCTTTGAGAGCAGATAATTTTACTCCTCTTGTTAATGCCAAATATATCAATTTGTTTCGCGATGGTGTTAAAGTGAAGACTTTCGAAATAAGTGCTTCCGATACTTCAAAAGTTTTAGAATTTTCTGATAATTCTGGCAAAAGAGGTTATTTCTTGTATTCACTCAGCCTTGTAGATGAATATGGCAACGAAAGCCATAAATCACCACAATATTTAGCATATTCAGATGAGATTTATCCAATTTCACAGTATTTCGAAAATTTCGACGGGGAAATACCTAAATATTTCGTTGGAGGTAAGTGGCAAAAAACTAATGAAGCTTTTGTTTCTGCTCCTTTTAGCTTGTCAAATTCACCTAACAAAAAATATGAAAACGGTCAATGCGACACTCTTCTGCTCTTTCCATTTATTATGAATAACAACGACGTAACTGTTCAGTTCGAACACGCTTGCATCGTTGCTAACAACGATTATGCAACTGTTGAATATTCAAAGGATGGTGGCAAGTCCTGGAGCAATAATTTTAACGGTACTCTTGCCCAGTGGAAAAAGTCAGATTACCAGTTTTGGCAGGATAATTCTTTCGATGAACGCGACTGGAAATCAGAAACGCTTCTTCTGCCGGCATCTAACGATACTATTTATTTGCGTTTCCGCTTTTTCTCTAACCTTGTTGTAAACGATTTGGGTTGGTATATCGATAATATCAGAATAAACGACAAAACTGCAAGTGTTTTGTCTTCCAAACCAGCCTCTGTTTATCCAAATCCTGCCTGCGACTGGCTGAAATTTACTGCAAAATCAAACCTCAAATCAGCTAAATTATCAAATTCTATGGGGCAAACAGTTTTTGAAACCTATCTTACTCCAATTAATGAAGAGATAATCATTTCATTAACTACGCTCCCGGCAGGAACATACTTTGTGCAAATCATTGATGATTTGGGAAATATCTACGTTGAAAAAATCAGTATTATAAAGTAAATTATCATAAGACGATTAAATTCAACCTCCGCTGCCAGCAACTCTGTTTGCAGGCAGCGTAATTATTAATAAAGTATTAATACAATAATTTCATTCGATTATCACCTGACCTTTATGCATCCGGTAGTGATAGTTTTTTTAATGAAATTGTATTGAACAAATATAATTATCAATTTTTTCCAGATAAGTCAATCTTCCTTATTTCTTAATCAGATATTATCATTATCATATCCTTGGTAATCATCTTGCACAATTTCATTATTTAAAATTTATAAAATATAATGTAATTTTGTAATTATATTTATGGAGGGATTAGTATGAATCCCAATGAATTTAAAGATTTAATCGCAGAGGGTGAATCAAGTTTTCTCGAGTTTAAGCGGAAAGCTACAACCCCAAATAAATTAGCTCGCGAAATTGCTGCTCTTGCCAATACAAAAGGCGGTATCTTAATTATAGGAGTTGATGACGACGGCACTGTCGTTGGTGTCCGTAGCGAAAAATCTGAAATTGATATTGTTGAACAGGCTTGCGGATTCTATATTTTCCCGCCTATCGAACCTGAAATCGAAATTATCGAATACAAAAATAAAGATGTAATTCTTGTGCATATTCCCGAAAGCACCAGAAAGCCTCACGTTGTTGAAATCGAAGATACAGAAAAAAAACGCACTGTAAAACGGGCTTATATTCGGCTTGGCGAAAAATCTGTTATCGCAAGCAAAGAAATGTATAAATTAATGACTTCCCAGACAAACGGTAAACCTCTCAAAATCAGCTTCGGAGAACGTGAAAGGCGTCTCTTCCGCTACCTTGAAAAACACGAACGCATTACCGTCAAAGAATTTGCCTCTATTGTTAATATTTCCAGACGCCGGGCTGAACGTATTTTGATTGACCTTGTGCGAGCCAAAGTAATTCTAATTCACAACGACACAAATAACGACTATTTTTCACTTGCTCCAAATATTAATTTAGATTGAACTATTATTACTTTTATAATTGATGAATTATTTTTAATTGGTTTGACGAAGTAAAACTATGTATTTTGTCTTAATTTTTTTTCATTTTCCCCCTTGTCTTTGTTTCGAGAAATATTTATTTATAAATTGTATTAACTAAATTACAATTCTTAAAAATTATTTAATAACAAGGGATTTCTTTAATGGAAACCAAATCGAAAATCGAACCATTAGCCCAACCCCTTAAAGAAAAAATCCTCAACGAGATTAATGAACAGGTAATGAAATGCTATCAGTGTGGTAAATGTGCTGCTGGCTGTCCTCTCTCTGGTGAAATGGACTATACCCCAAACCAAATTTTACGTTTGCTCCAGATTGGTGATACCTCCTGCGATGATGAAGTTCTGCGTTCCTATGGTATTTGGCTATGCCTTACTTGCGACACCTGTCATAGCCGTTGTCCGCAAGAAGTTGATTTCCCGCACATTATGGATTTCCTTCGTTCCGAATCTATCAAACGAAGGAAAGTTCATCCAAAGGCTAAAGAAATTATCGCGTTCCACCGCTCTTTCCTGGAATGTATTGAAAAAACAGGGCGGCTCCACGAGGTTGGGCTTATCGCTTCATACAAGCTTAAAACTTTTAACTTGTTGCAAGATGTTGATTTAGCTCCAAAAATGTTTGCAAAAGGAAAACTCGAAATTTTCCCTCACCGTATCAAAGGAAAAGAAGCAATTGCCCGCATTTTTGAAAAAGCAATAAAGGAGGCTGATAATGACTAAAATCGGTTACTTCCCGGGATGTTCGCTCAATGGCACTGCAAAAGAATACGACTTGTCGCTTCAAGCAATTGCTCGGTTTGCTGACGTTGAATTAGTTGAACTCGCCGATTGGAATTGCTGCGGGGCTACTGCCGCTCATTCGCTTAATTCTACTCTCGCGGTTGCTCTCCCTGCCCGCAATTTAGCTATTGCGGAAAGTATGGGATTCGACGAAATTCTTGTTCCTTGCGCTGCTTGCTACAGCCGATTGGCACAATCTCGCCACGAAATTAAATCAGACGAAAAATATAGAACAAAAATCCCTCAACTTATCGAAATGGATATTAAAGGGACAGCAAATCCAATAACTGTCCTTGATTTTATCAACAAATATGTCCTTGGTAAACTCAAAGATAATTTATCGAACAAACTTAATGCTAAATTTGCCTGCTACTATGGCTGTTTGCTCACCCGTCCCGAGCACCTTTCTACTATCGAACGCCGCGAAGACCCGCTTGTAATGGAACAAATTGTTCAGCTTGTTGGAGGAATGGCAATTGATTGGGCATTCAAAGTTGAGTGCTGTGGTGCAGGGCTTTCCGTTGTCAGAACCGATATTATTGGCAAATTGTGTGCAAAAATTCTTGATGATGCCAATAGCCGCGGTGCCGACGCAATTGTTGTTGCTTGCCCTATGTGCCATTCAAATTTGGATATGCGGAGAAACGAAATCAACAAAAATCTTGCCTCAGCTAATACATTACCGATAATATACATTACTCAGCTGCTTGGTTTAGCACTTGGGATTGAACCAAACAAACTCGGTTTCGATAAGCATTTTGTATCTACCGGGAAATTCCTGCATAAGTTGCAAAAACAAACGATGGAGGTATAGATGGCACGTATTGGAGTATTTGTATGTCACTGCGGAGAAAATATCTCTTCCACAGTCGATTGTGCCAAAGTTGCCGAAATTGCTTCTAACTATCCGGGTGTTGTCTATAGCATCGATTATAAATATATGTGTTCCGACCCGGGACAAAACTTAATAAAAGAAGCAATTCAAAAGCATAAACTTACTGGCGTTGTTGTCGCCGCTTGCTCGCCTCGTATGCACGAGCCGACTTTCCGCAAAGCTACTGCCGAGGCTGGGATTAATCCATATCTTTGCGAAATGGCTAACCTTCGCGAGCATTGCTCCTGGGTGCATTTCCGTGAAGATTCAACTACTGAAAAAGCTGCCGAACTAGTTCGCGTCCTTGTCGAAAAAGTTAAGCACAACGAGGAGCTTTATCCAATTAAAGTTCCAATTACCAAAACTGCACTTGTTATTGGTGGTGGTATTGGTGGCATCCAAGCTGCTTTGGATATTGCGAACAGTGGGCATAAAGTCATTATGGTTGAGAAAAATCCATCAATCGGTGGTAAAATGGCTCAACTTTCAGAAACTTTCCCAACTCTGGATTGTTCGCAATGTATTCTGACTCCCCGAATGGTTGAAGTTGCTCAGCATCCAAACATTACTTTATACACCTATGCCGAAGTCGAAAGCGTCGACGGATTTATCGGTAATTTTAAAGTAACTATTCGTCAGAAAGCAAAAAGCGTAGACCACAAAGCTTGCACCGGCTGCGGACTTTGCATTGAAAAATGTCCAATCAAGAAAATTCCGGATGAATTTAACGCCGGTCTTGGCAATCGTGCTGCTATTTATGTTCCTTTCCCACAGGCTGTGCCCAACAAACCTGTAATCGACCGCAACAATTGTACTTATTTCCTTAAAGGAAAATGTGGTCTTTGCAATAAGGTATGCCCTGCCGACGCAATCCATTATGAACAGGAAGATGAATTCATCAAAGTTGATGTCGGCGCAATTGTTGCCGCAACTGGTTTCGATATTAAACATTCAGATTTCCTCCCGGAATACGGCTACGGAAAATATCCCGATGTAATAGATGGCTTGCAATTTGAACGACTTGCCTCTGCCTCAGGCCCGACTTTGGGCGTGCTTAAGCGTCCTTCCGACGGCAAGGAACCCGAAAGTGTTGTCTTTATCGCTTGTGCTGGTTCACGCGACCCAGCAAAAGGCATTCCCTATTGCTCAAAAATTTGCTGTATGTATACCGCTAAGCACGCTATGCTTTTCAAACATAAAAATCATCACGGCAACGCTACCGTATTTTATATGGATATCCGCGCCGGTGGCAAAATGTATGATGAATTTGTCCGCCGTGCTATCGAAGAAGATGACGTTAATTACATTCGCGGTCGAGTTTCACGTATCTACGAGAAAAATGGAAAATTGATTGTATGCGGTGTTGATACTTTGCTAAACTCCCGCTCTGTCGAAATTGAAGCCGATTTGGTTGTGCTTGCAACCGCTGCTGTTGCAAACTCTGATTCTGAAGAATTAGCTCAAAAACTCCATATCAGCTACGACCAATATCATTTCTTTTCAGAAGCTCATCCTAAGCTGCGTCCGGTTGAAACAAACACAGCTGGTATTATGCTTGCCGGTGCTTGTCAGGCTCCGAAGGACATTCCGGACACTGTTTCGCAAGCATCCGGAACTGCTGCCAAAGTCGTTGCTTTGTTTTCTCAGGACGAACTTACCCGCGAACCTCTTATTGCTTATGTTAATAATAATACTTGTGTTGGATGTTTCCTCTGCCAAAGTGTATGTCCTTATCTTGCTATTGAAAAAGAAGAAATTCGCCGTCGCGATGGCACTTTGGTGAAAACAGTTGCTAAAATCAATCCCGGACTTTGTCAGGGATGTGGCACCTGTGTTGCTTTGTGCCGCTCGAAATCTATTGATATTCACGGATATACTAACCGTCAGATTTATGCTGAAGTTTCGGCTTTATTCAACAGGAGGGAATATGCAGGAGTTTGAACCTAAAATCGTTGCTTTTGTTTGCAACTGGTGCACTTACGCTGGCGCCGACCTCGCCGGCACAAGCCGTATTAAATATGCTACAAATGTTCGTATTGTCAGATTTCCTTGCACTGGTAGAATAGATTATATGCTAATTCTCAAAGCATTCCAGAATGGTGCCGATGGAGTTATTGTCTCAGGTTGCCACCCGAACGATTGCCACTATACCTCCGGCAATTTCCACGCCCGTCGCCGCTGGATTGTCTTTAATGAACTGCTTGAACTGCTTGGCTTCGACAAACGCCGCCTTTTCTTTTCTTGGGTGTCTGCCGCCGAAGGTGCTAAATGGGCAAATCTCGTTAACGAAGTTGTTACCGAAGTCCGTAAATTAGGTCCGTTCAATGAATACGAGGAACTCTCTAAAATTAATGTTAATTCCATAGGAGAGATTTGCAATGTCTGAATTAATAAATAAGATTCGTCAATTCTTTGCTTCCCAAACAATCGATTTGTTCATCGGTTACAAAAAAGGACGTTTCGGCGAAGGTAAGCCTGCTTTCTTTACTAAACCCGAACAATTAAAAGAACTTGTCTTTGATGACAAATGCATTGTTAATCTCGCTGTTTATCTTCGTAAGCCAGAACTGAAAAAGTTTAGCAAAATCGGTATCTTGGCTAATTTCGGTACCTTGCGGGCTCTGCTCCAACTTGCCGCTGAAAACCAAATCGTTGATGGTCAGTATTTGATTTTTACCGTTGTAGATGGAAAAGTTCTTGAATTTACTAATCTTAAAGCAATTGAAGAATATGTTTCAAAGAATTTGCCAAAACCAAATCCAGAACGAGTTGCACTACTTAAAGAAATAGAGAGCAAACCACGCGAAGAACGCTGGGACTGGTGGACACGCGAGCTATCAAGCTGCATCCGCTGCTATGCTTGCCGTGCAGCTTGTCCGCTCTGCTATTGCGAACAATGCCTTGTGGAATGCAACCAACCACAGTGGGTAGAAGTGCCCCCAACGGGCATAGGCAATCTGGAATGGCACATTGTGCGAGCGATGCACCTTGCCGGACGCTGCATCGGATGTGGCGAATGCGAAGCCGCTTGCCCGATGGAAATACCAATCGGCTTGCTCACTCAGAAATTAAATATGACAATTATTTCTAATTTCGGTCAAATTCCCGGCACTAAACTTGAACCTAACTATGCTCTCTCAACCTTCAAAGTGGATGATAAAGAAAACTTTATAAGGTAGTTGAATTATGGAATATAAATTAATTAAACCCGAAAAAATTCAGGATTTCGTCAATGCTTTGATTGCAAACGGCAAGCAAGTTCTTGCTCCAAAGCAGAAAAAAGATAAAGTTTTCTTCTCACTGATTCGCTCCTTCGACGAAATTGCTATGGATTTCATCCAAACTGCATTTTCTGCGAAATCTGCCGTTTTCCCTAAGTGTGAAGAACTTTATTCATTTGAAAAGAATGGCAAGGATACAATTCTCAATAATCCTCCAGCACCGCAACACGATACCGTTGTTTTCGGAATGCGTCCTTGTGATGGAGCGGCTTTCGATTATCTCGCCACTTTCTTCTTAAAAGAAAATCCCGACTATCATTTCAAAATGCGCTACGATAAAACAATTCTTATTGGGCTCACCTGTCCCACGGGCGATGAATTCTGCTTCTGCACCTCTGTCGGAATTTCTCCTTCAGACACTCGTGGTAGTGATCTCTTGCTTACCAAGACCGAAAACGGTTATTTTGTGGAAATCATCACAGAAAAAGGGGAAAAATTAGTCGGGCAATTCTCGGACTTTTTCGAACAGACTAACACTATCGACAAAACAAAATACACTGCAAATATTCAAAAACGTTTCGATAGCTCTGCATTAAAAGAAAAGATTAGTGGTGCCTTCAACTGGGAACGTTGGGAAGAAACATCTCTGCCGTGCTTTGGTTGTGGCACCTGTGCTTTTTCGTGCCCAACCTGCACTTGCTTCGATATTCAAGATGAAGCAAATTTAGTAGGTGGCGCTCGATACCGTATCTGGGATACCTGTGCATTAGGTATTTTCACAAAGCACGCTTCCGGACACAACCCACGTGAAAAGCAAAGCGAACGCTGGCGCAACAGAATTCTGCATAAGTTCTTATATACCGACGAGCAATTTGGCACTCTTTCCTGTGTCGGTTGCGGTCGCTGCATACGCAATTGTCCTGCCGAACTTAGTATTATTGAACAAGTAAATGCAATTATGGAGGGCTGATTATGGATAATATGTATTTGCCATATAAAATGTTTATCGAAAAAATTACTGAAGAAGCGCCACTTGTTCGCACTTATCGCTTGAAATTCAAAAATCCTGCCGACGAGGAAAAATTTTCCTTCAAAGCAGGACAATTTGGTGAGTATTCAATATTTGGCGAGGGCGAAAGCACATTCTGTATCGCTTCCTCACCGACACGTAAAGGTTATATCGAGTGCACTTTCCGCGTTGCCGGGCGTGTTACCAAAGCGCTTGCCAATTGCGAGGAAGGCGATGAAATAGGTTTCCGCGGTCCTTACGGAAACACTTTCCCGATTGACGACTGGAAAGGCAAAAATTTACTCTTTATTGCCGGTGGTATTGGGCTACCTCCACTTCGTTGTGTTATCTGGAATTGCCTGGACTTACGTGAGAACTTCCGTGATTTTACCATTCTCTACGGTGCCCGCAGCGTCCAGGACCTTGTCTACAAACACGAACTCGAAGAATGGAACAACCGTCCAGATGTTAATTTATTTACAACTGTCGACCCCGGTGGCGAAACTCCCGATTGGAAAGGAAAAGTTGGCTTTGTCCCTTCAATACTGAAAGAAGTTAGTCCAAGTTCTCATAATACAATTGCAGCTGTGTGTGGACCTCCGATTATGATAAAACTTACTTTGCCAGTGCTTTTCGAACTCGGCTTCAAAGAAGACAATATCTTCACCACTCTCGAAAATCGTATGAAGTGCGGCATCGGTAAATGTGGACATTGTGCTGTCGGACCTTACTACGTTTGCAAGGATGGTCCCGTTATTACATACAAAGAACTTAAAGAACTTCCTCAGGAATATTAGCACCAATCCGAACAAGCCGTTCCCAAGCCCGCTTGAACGGCTTGTTCAGATTATTAATCTTTTCAATTTTGTATAGAAAATTCTTTTTTTAAACTTTTCCTTTCAATATATATTATTTTATAAATCTTTTTGCTTCTGCTTTTCTCTGTTTTTCTGTAAACCCAATATTTATTCTAATTATTCTATTCATCTCGTTTTATAACATTATCAGTTTTAAATGTTTTTTTTGATTTGATCATTTTCTATTTTTTACCCATATTCCAAAGTTTAAATTTATTGCACTTATTTTATTATCTATTCCTTGTTTTTCTTTATAATATTAATTGGCTTTTTTTTGAGATATTAAAATAATATTACTAAATTTACTATTTTCTTGTTTTTTTATTATAATATGATTTATGAAATTAACTTTTGAGTCAAATTTAGATTTTCAATTAAAGGCAATTAATGCTATCGTGAATCTTTTTGAAGGGCAATCAGGTGATAGTGGTAGCTTAAATTCTATTTTTTCTATAGGTGACAACTCTCAGAATTTACTCTTGGAAAAAGTAAACAGTATTGCTAATAGACTTGTAATTTCTGAAACACAAATATATAAAAATCTTTGTGAAATTCAGAAGAATAATGAAATACGTGTTGTCACAGAAGAAGAATTTAAGGCTAATGGGTTGAATTTTACTGTAGAAATGGAAACCGGTACGGGTAAAACTTATGTGTACCTTCGAACTATTTACGAACTTAATAAAAAATATGGCTTTAAAAAATTCGTCATCGTCGTACCTTCTATTGCTATCCGGGAAGGAGTTTTGAAAAACCTTGAGATTACCTTTGAACATTTTCAAAATCTTTACGATAATGTGCCCGTAAATTATTATGTTTATGATAGCAGTAAAGTTTCTTCTTTGCGTTCTTTTGCAACTAATAATAGTATTGAGATTCTAGTAATTAATATTGATTCCTTTGCTAAAGATGAAAATATCATCAATCGTCCGAATGATAGATTAAACGGTCTGGAACCCATCAAATTTATTCAAGCCACAAATCCTATTGTGATAGTGGATGAGCCGCAAAATATGGAAACTGAAAAAAGAAAAAACGCGATTAACAGTTTAAATCCACTATGCACGCTTCGTTATTCAGCAACTCATAAGAACTTGTACAACCTTGTCTATAGCTTAAATCCAGTAAAAGCTTATGA
>CALGXJ010000063.1 GCA_937936035.1 Eximiradius proteiniborus | reverse complement strand
TGCAATCCTTCTGCTTGCATCCTATCTCCCCCAATTCCAATGAATTCAACATTAGGGATGATTTCTTTCATCTGGCTCATCAGACTAGCTGCGTGAATATCACCCGAGGGATCTCCTGCTGAAATGAAAATAAGTGGCATATTATTCGTCTACTACTCTTCGCCAAAAACTTGAAGATATTTTAGCGTCTTTGTGTTTTGCCAATTCTATCCATTGAGGATAAAATGTTTGAAAGTCGTCTCTACTCATTTGTGCATCTTTTGCTGGATAAAGTACTCCACCAGCATCACGAACTAATTTATTGCATTCTTTTAATACTTCAAGTGTGCGTTTGCTCATACGGAAATCTACTGCCATAGTGATACCTTCTCGTGGGAAAGACATTAGCCCAGGTGATTTAATATTTCCAAATGTTTTTAGCACTGTAAGGAACGATGAAAGTCCTGAATTTGAAATAATTGTCATTATCTGCTTTATAGTGGACAGATCTTTTCCAAAAGGAACTACAAATTGATATTGCAAGAAGCCGTTTTTCCCATAAGCTCGGTTCCAGTTATTAACAGCATCGAGTGGATAGAAAAACGGATTATGATGCACAACTTGCTTAAGCTTTTTATGAGGTTGTTTATTGTAATACAAAATATTAAAAGCATTTACAGAGAAATTATTTATAAAAGGATAGTCAAATGGAAAGGGAAGAGGTGGCTTATCTTTTATTTCTTTAGGTAAATCAAATTCTTCTTGTGTTGCGTGGTTGCCTCGATTATATAGTCCTCTTCCTAAATTGGCACCTGTAGCTGTTGTATCTATCCACGACACAGTATAATCATATTGGCTTTCAGATTCAGCATTAATTTCAAAAAATTCTTCAATACAATCAAATTTGATTGATTCCATAGCAATAAACGGGCTTGGGCACCTTTGCAATCTGAAGCGTGCCGAAGTAATAATTCCTGTAAGCCCAAGTCCACCGATAGTTGCTGCAAACAGTTCAGAATTTTGCGTTTGTGAGCAAATGATACGATTGCCATCGGAACGGACTAATTCGAATTCAATAACATGACAACCAAAAGTGCCACCTTTATGGTGATTTTTTCCGTGTACGTCATTTGCAATTGCTCCACCAACTGTTATGTGTTTTGTTCCCGGTGTAGAAGCAAGGAACCAACCACGCGGGACAGTAAAATCGAGTATTTCTGCAAGGGTTGTGCCTGCTTCGCAAGCAATTATGCCCTCTTCCTGATTAAAATCAATCAATCTATGACAACCGGACATATTAAGTAAGGTATTGTCAAAATTCAAACAGCTATCGCCATAACTTTTAAGTAGTCCAACTGGAAGAACGGAACCATTTATTTTACTGAAATCTGGCAATTCGTCCTTCCAAAAAATGTTGATGACATCTTTATGAATACCTCTTGGATAGCGTCCCCAGGATTCAATATTATCTATCATAAGCTTGCTCCTAAAACAATCAATATTATTGAAGCGAAAATAAATAATCCTACTTTGTCCCGCAAAGTAAATACAATTGGGTCGTCAGTCATTTTTCCGCGGACAGTAATAAACCACATTCGAATTATCCAATACAAAAAGAGAAATGCAACAAGGTACAGATATATCGGGTGCTTATACAATGCCAAAACTTCTTTACTATTTACGTAAAGCATAAATACTAATATTGATATTAATCCGCTATTAACACCAATAGTTTTTATCAGGTTAATATCATCAACTAAATATCCTCTTCCTGATATTTGTTCTGTATTTCTATTGGTTATTGAAAATAATTCAGTATATCTTTTGATACAAGCTAAACTAATAAAAATAAACACTGAAAAAGCAATAAGCCAAGGTGAAATCAAAACGTCAACTACTGCGGCACCGGCAACTAACCTCAATGTATATAGTAACGACAAGATAAGAATGTCAGCAACATAAACCCGTTTTAAATAAAATGAATATATAGTTGTTAAAACAAAGTAAACAAACAAAATAATATTAAATTTGTTTGGTAATAATACCATAGACGGAACAAATCCTAAAATGAGCAAAAGCGGAAAGAGCAAAAAACCGACTTTAATGGATAACCTTCCAGAAGCAAATGGTCTGTTTTTTTTCGTTGGATGTTGTCTATCGGAAGAAATATCTAATAAATCATTTAAAACATAAACAGATGACGCAACAAAGCTAAATGAAAGAAATGATAGAACTAACTTTATTGCAAATTCTCCGATTGGAATAATGTGTGCAAGCAAAATTGGCAAAAAAATAAGTGTGTTTTTAACCCATTGGTAAACTCGTATTTCTTTGAGGATTAGTTTTATTAATTCAGGTTTCCGACCAAAACAATTCTCGAGGTTCCCAATAGATTTTGTTTTATTTAAAACATTATTACTTGGTTCTACAAGATAGGATTTTCTTGAAGAACGAAATACCTCAATATCTGCAGCACTATCACCAATGTAGTCAAATCCTTTTTCTCCAAATAATTCTACCAACTTATCTTTTTTGTTGCTACTACGTAAATTTATGCCATTTTCTGATCCTAATACAAGGTCGAAAATCCCAAGTTCATCAGCGATTTTATCCGCAATTTTTTTCGAAGATGCAGTGGCAAGAACAATCTTACGTCCCTTATGTTTTTCTGATTCTATAAATTCAACAAGTTCGTCTCTGAAAACTAATGTTGAATAATCAGGTTCAGCAATTTGATGAATCTTCTCTTTAAAAAACAACTTTCCTTTCAATATCCAGAATGGAAGAAATAACAAAATAAACGGCTTTCTTTTAATTGCAATCAAAGTTGAGTCCAAGAGAGTATCTCCTGCAATCAAAGTGCCATCTAAATCTACACAAAGAGGAATATCAACAAATTCTTTATCTATAATATTCATAGTTAATTATTCTTGTTCAACAAAACTTTGATTTTTTCAAGATCTTCAGGTGTATCTACACCAATTAGTTTTTTATTAATTGGAATGCACTGAAACCGATAACCGTGTTCCAATAATCTCAATTGTTCGAGTTTTTCAGATAATTCGATTTTGGTTTGCGGATTGTTTACAAAAAATTTAAGCACATCTGCTTTGTAAACGTAAATTCCTATGTGTTTCCAATAAGTTTGTTTTTTTAGCCATTCATTTATTTCAAAATCTCGCAAATGCGGAATTACTGATCGAGAAAAATATAAAGCTCGATAATTTTCCCCAACAGCAACTTTAACATTATTCGGATTAACTAATTCTTCAAAATCATCAATTGGTGAAATAAAAGTAGCGACATCATACTCTCTGGTGTCAAAATTTTCAATTAGATTGTCTAAATCACTTCCAGAAAGTAACGGTTCGTCTCCTTGAACATTAATAATAATATCGAAATCTGTATTTATTTGACGATACGCACTATAAATTCTATCTGTTCCCGTTGGTATTTGCGGGTTTGTTAGAACAAATGGGATTTGGTATTTGTGAAGAGTATTGGCAATACGTTCATCATCAGTTGCAACAATTACAGTATTAATCAGTCGAGATTTCCGAATATTCTGCCATACCAGAACAATCATCGGTAGCCCATTTATTTCGACAAGTGGTTTACCCGGAAATCTGCTCGAAGAATATCTTGCAGGAATAATAGCTATACTTTTCATTCTTGTTCAATTACTTTTGGCACTTTGAAAAAATTCTCGTTCTTTTTAGGTGCATTCTTCAGAGCATCTTCCAAGGATATAGAAGGTTGAACAACATCTTGTCGCAAAACATTTTCGAAATCTGTAATTTGGGCGAGAGGTTCAATATCGCTTAATTCAACTTCATTGAGAGTGTCAATATATTCAACGATTTCTTTGAATTGTTCAGAGAATAAATCAATTTCACCTTCTTTAAATTCAAGTTTTGCAAGTTCGGCAATATGTTTTACAGTATCTTTGAGTTCCATAATTCCACCTTTATTATACTAAATTTTTTCCGAATTTATGTTTGGTTCAATATCATTATTTACGAAATCTTCTTCTTTAGGCAAGACCTTAATATTTTCGCGTATGAAGAACAAAGCTCCGACAATTACTTGGATAATCATATTCACTGCGTGAACTAAAATAGCATAAGCGAGGGCGTCCTCGTTAGATATTTTATATAAATTCATCATTGCAACTGTTACAAGATAGTGATAAATGCCAATTGCTCCGGGAGTTGGTGCAATAGTCGTTCCGATGCCAACAACTATTAGCAAAAGTCCTGCATCCATAACACCAAGATTTAATTGCTTCTGGAAATGAAATGTGTAGAACATTATATACATTGGCAATGCATATAAAAACCATAAAAGCAAAGAATGAACAAATGTCATAAAATAATCAGAAGGTGATTTGATAAATTCAAATCCTTTGAGAAAAGAAGACATTATTTGTTCAATTCTTGCATGTTTTTTAGGGAAGAATGGTTTCACAAATATTTTAAGCAGGTAATAACCCAATTTAGTGTATACACTAAGCAGAATAATAATTAGCAATACAAACACTGGAAGAACAATGAAAATTGTAATATTTTGGTTTGTCATCCAGGGGAATGCTTGTGAAATAATATCTCTGCTGAAAAAGAAAACAACAGCAAATAATATCAGTAAAAACAAAACATCAAGGAAGCGTTCGATAATTATTGTTGCGAACACTGACGAACGCGACACACCCTCTCGACGTGCATAAACGAATGGGCGAACAAGCTCACCACCGCGTGGTAAAATATTGTTAACAGCATAACCAACCATCACTGCTGAAAATAAATTCCAGGTAGATTTTGCTTCTAAAATCGGTTTAAGCAGTATTTTCCACCGAACAGCCCTTATCCAGTGCGACAATAGAATGATAGGAATTGAAACAATTACCCATAAATAATCAGCAGTTCGCAAAATCATCCATAATTTGAAAAAATCAATATCTTTAATAACTGAATAAATGCTCCCGACAACAATTGCAACTACAAGAGTCCATTTTATTATTTCTTTATAAACTTTGTTCATCTAGTCTAAATATTACCCGTCGAAAAATATTCAAGAACATTTTTACAAATTACAAAAAAAGAATTATTCATCGAAATAAATAGTTCATTTCATTATAAATTTTGAGGAGGGACGTTGAAGTATCCATCATTTTTGATGATTGTATTGACTATTTCCGCTTCATCAATAATTTTATCAATTATTTCCAAATGCTTTTGCAAAAAGTTTAGCCTTTCATTTTCAGAACGGATTTCAATTAGCTTTTGCTTTTGTTCAATAGTGAGCCCTGCTTTTGGAGCAATCTGAAACGAAGGATTTTCTTGATTTAATTCTTCAAAAATTATCGGCTTAATTTCAGGATTTTTCAATTTATTCGCTATATTATTAAACATTTCGACAACATTTTTTAACTTTTCATTGTTAATTGATTTATCAATATCACTGAGAATTTCGACATTTGCAAGATAGTAAGGTTTCTCACCTGAAATAAAGTTTTGAATTTTTACACGATGAGTTCCAACCACTAAAATATCCATTCTCCCATCTTCGTATTTCTGCATAATATCTGCTATAAGTACCATACATCCAATATCATATAATTTTTCATTATATGATAGATTTATAACAAATGGGGATTTAGTTTTCCAACATTCGTTAATAAGAAATTTATATCTTTCTTCAAAAATGTGAAGAGGAAGCGCACTTAAAGGGAACACAATAGTATTTAATGGGAAAAGCCCGAGCTGCATCGCTTAAACCTTTTAATGTTTAAACTA
The DNA here is from genome assembly GCA_937936035.1 of Eximiradius proteiniborus. Classification (GTDB taxonomy): domain Bacteria; phylum Bacteroidota; class Ignavibacteria; order Kapaibacteriales; family UBA2268; genus JAKIZO01. The sequence goes on along the minus strand of CALGXJ010000063.1, from coordinate 3,199 downwards.
TAAATCATACAAAATGTTTGAATTATTCTTTCAAAAAATGAGCACCACGATTTACTCTTTGTTCAAGAGTAGCATTTGTTACAGCAATTGCAGTTTGAACTCCATTTCGAAGTTCAATAATTGAGCGCGTCATTTTTGCTTTTCTGTAAAATTGTTCAATTTCTGTTTGTAAATGTCTAAGAATTTGTTGTGCTCTGTGCAGTCTTTGCCGAGTTCGTATTAATCCAACGTAGTTCCACATAGTATTTTTTATTGTAAGCCAGTCTTGCACAATTAATGCAGGATCTATATATTGATCCTCATCGACCCATTCAAAAATATCCGGGAAATAATTAGAGTCGTCTGTTTCTTTGGAAATATCTATCCCAGCAGTCCAGCCCCAAACAACACATTCAAGAAGTGAAGTAGAAGCAAGCCGATTAGCTCCGTGAACACCAGTGCAAGAAACTTCTCCAACCGCGTACAGCCGACGAAGAGAAGTGCGACCATTTAAATTCACACCCACTCCTCCACAAGAATAGTGAGCAGCCGGGACAACAGGAATAGGTTCGCTTGTAATATCAACACCAGCTTTTAAGCAATTTTGGTAAATTGTTGGAAAACGATTTTTTAGCCAGTCAGAATTTTTAAATGAAATATCTAAATAAACACAAGGATGACCTGTTTCAAGCATTACTTGATGAATGGCACGAGCTACTATGTCTCTTGGAGCAAGAGATTTGAGTTTATGAAAACGTTCCATAAATGAATTGCCTTTGTTGTCAATTAGTATTGCACCTTCGCCGCGTAATGATTCTGAAATTAAGAATGTTTCTTTTTCTGAATAAAATGAAGTAGGATGAAACTGAATATATTCAAGGTTAAAGCATCTTGCGCCGGCGCGCCAAGCAAGCGCTATTCCATCACCAGTAGATTCGGCTGGGTTTGTTGTATGCAGATATATTTGTCCAAGTCCACCTGTCGCAAGCACTGTGTATTTAGCATATATCGGAAATGTCCGACCTGTTGTATTATTCAATACCAAAGCACCAAAGCACGCAGGTTTTTTATAGATGTCAAGAGAATTTCTTGAATGGTGAGATAAAGTCAGCAAATCAACTGCAGTATGATTACTCCAAACGGTGATTTTAGGATGTTTGGAAACTGATTCGATAACTGCTTTATGAATAGCTTTGCCTGTGTGGTCTTTGGAATGAATAATTCTTGGCTGTGAATGAGCTCCTTCAGCAGTTAAATCTAAGTTATCATCTGAAGTTCTGTCAAATTCAACATTAAATTTTTCTATAAGTAGTTCTTTAACTAATTTAGGACCAAAATTTGCCAATTGGTCGACTGCTATTTCCCAAGAATGTCCATCACCTGCATCCATAATATCTTTTTTGAGCTTTTGTGGTGAGTCTTCTTCGCCAGTATAAATAATTCCCCCTTGTGCATAGGGGGTATTGCCACTCATCAGTTCTTCGGTTTTTGTGATAATCAATACATTTCTTCCTTTGTCTGCAGCTGTGATTGCAGCAATACAGCCTGCAAGTCCCGAGCCAATTACCAGGACATCAAATTTTTGAATTTCACTACTCAAATTCAAACTCCATATGAATATCAACAGATTTAGCACTATGAGTTAGTGCCCCAATCGAAATTGCATTAATACCTGTTTCGAAATAATTATCAATATTAGAAAGATTAATCCCACCTGAACTTTCAATGAAAATTTGCTCGCCATTTGGATAAGAACGAATTAGCTTAACTGCTTCAATGGTTTGTTCTCTATTCATATTATCGAGCAGGAATCCATCGACACCGACTTGCATTGCCTCTTTAATTTGCTCAATATTGTCTACTTCAAGTTCAATTGGCAAGCCTAAATCCATTCTTTTGGCATTCAGCAAAGCCTGAGTAATCGAGCCAGACGCAGTTATATGATTATCTTTTATCAGCATACCTTCTTTTAGATTTAGTCGATGATTAGTCCCGCCACCGCAATAAACAGCATATTTTTCAAAGATGCGTAATCCGGGAGTTGTTTTTCGGGTATCTAGAATTTTGATGTTATATTTTTTTGCTTTATCTGCGAACTGACGGGTTATTGTTGCGATTCCTGACAATCTTTGCACAATATTGAGCAATACACGTTCACGTGATAAAATATATCGAGCATTTCCTCTAAAAGTTGCGATAATTGTGTTACGCGGAATTAATTCTCCATCTTGATAATTAAGTTGAAGCACATTGCAATTACTTAGTATTTTCCTAATAATTTGGTTGCCACAAAATACGAGTTCAGATTGTGATTCAATGTAACCACGAATTGTTTTATTATCGGGAACACAAGCTAATGTTGTAATATCTTCATAAGCAAAATCTTCGCTCAAAAATTCCTCGATTTTTTCATTAATATAATTTTCAGGAAGTTCAGTTATTTGTTTATAATCAATCATTTTTTGCTTATCTCCAACATTTTTTCTAATGGAAGAAGTGCTTTAAGACGCAACTCTTCCTCTAAAATTATCTGTGGTTCTAATTTTTCGAGGCAGTCAATTATTTTATCAATTGTATTTAGTTTCATATACGGACAATTGTTGCAGTTACAACCTTCAATATTTGGAACAGTAATAAATGTTTTGTTCGGGGAATGCTTTCGCATTTCATAAATTACACCTGGTTCTGTTAAAATAATGAACTCATTATTATTGGATTTTTTTGTGTGATTAATTAATGCAGTTGTTGAGCCGATAAAATCAGCGTAATCAAGAATATTTTCAGGGCATTCGGGATGAGCTATTACTTCTGCGTTAGGATGAAGATTAATAATTTCGATTAGTTTTGTTTCAGAAAACTGTTCGTGAACTTGACAAGAGCCATTCCACAGAACCATTTGCCGTCCTGTTTGCTTAATCAAATAACGTCCTAAATATTTATCAGGAGCAAAAAGTATTTTCTTTTCTTCTGGTATTGAGTTGATAACTTTGAGAGCATTTGATGAGGTGCAAATAATATCTGACATTGCTTTAACTTCTGTTGAGCAGTTTATATAAGACACTACAACATAATTTGGATATTGTTCCACCCATTTTTTGAAACTTTCAGCTGGAGCAGAATCAGCAAGTGAACAACCTGCATTTAAATCAGGCAAGAGAACTATTTTATCAGGATTGAGGATTTTGGCAGTTTCTGCCATAAAATGAACACCACAAAATAC
>CALGXJ010000062.1 GCA_937936035.1 Eximiradius proteiniborus | reverse complement strand
TAATTTTTTTTGAATAAGAATTGTTTATTTCAGTGATTACAGATAATTTGAAAAAAAAACGAATTGTTGAGTTTTTTGTTCAATAAATATTATTAAATTCTATTCAAAATCGTAATACTCAACATCTTCAATTGCAGAATGGTAAAATTTCTCTAATTGATTTTCAAAGAAAAATTTCTTTTCACCAAAGGCTGGCTCTAAACCGGTAAGCCATTGAGCTTTATTGTTGTATTTTGCAAAAAAAGGTTTGCACACCCAGTCGGGATTTCTTCCTTGGATAAATCTCAAGACAAACACCTTCTCTTCTTTTATTTTGGTAGTTCCTAGCACCTGCACTTTCCCCGGAGTAGCCGACATCACTGGTCCTCTAATTGTTCGGCAAATCCCACTCACTTTTTGATATGCTTTTCTAAAAATATTCCAAGCTTCTTTAAGAGTTACCGAGAAATAATCTCTTGCGCCTGTATCACGAGGAATAAACATATAATAAGGTATAAGATTTAAATTAACTTGTTTACGCAGCATATTAGCCCAGATTTCTGGTTTGTCGTTGATATGTTTTAGTACTGGAGATTGGGTTCTTATAATCGCTCCAGTCGAGAGAACTTGTTTGATTGCTTGCTGCACCTCGTCGGTTCCGAGCTCATTTGGATGGCAGAAATGTGCCATAATAGCAAGATTTCGACCCTTTGAAACAATTGTTCGAAATACATCGAGCAATTCTTGGCTATCCTCGTCCTTTGTGAATCTATATGGCCAAAAAGCAAGAGATTTCGTGCCTATACGTATTGTTTGCACATTCGATATGCTATCATCGAGCAAAGGCTCAATATATTGGCGAAGCTTGCTCGCTTTCATTATTAGCGGGTCGCCACCGGTGAACAGGACGTCCGTGATTTGAGGATTGTTTTTTATATATTCCACCATCAATTCAGTTTCTTGTGTGGCGAACTTCAATTCATCTACACCTATAAATTGAGGCCAGCGAAAGCAAAATGTGCAATATGCGTGGCAAGTTTGTCCTTGACTTGGAAATATCAATAATGTCTGTTTGTATTTATGTTGAAATCCGAATAACTTTTTACCATTTATTTGCGGGATATTCAGTTCTAATTGTCCGCTGGTGTGCGGATTTAGCTGCATATGTATTTCGTTTGCTCTCTTTTTAATTTTTTCTGGTGGTGCATTGCTTCTAAGCATTGCTGCAATTTCCTGATAATGCTCTTTCTTTAGCATTCCTTTTTGCGGAAAAGTTAAAATAAAAAGAGGGTCTGTTTTATAATTTGACCAATCTATTAATCTTTCAATTACATAATTGTTAGTTTTGAACGGGAAAATAGTACTTACCACATCAATATCTAAAATTTCTTTTTCTGTCAATTTTGATATTTGCGGTATTTGTTTGTAATTGTTTCTTGTATATGCTTTGTATTTCATACTGCCTATTGAGAAAATTAACAAAAATCAAATTTCAAAAGAATATAACATTTTTTTTTATAAAATGCAAATTCTTTCGAACAAATGTTTATGCACTTCAATAATTAGAATGAAGGGTCGTTTTTTGGCTTTTTGTAATTATCTGATTTATATGAACGTTTTTTGTCAGACTTAAAATTGTTTTCAGACTTGTAATCTCTATCAGATTTGTATTTCTTGTATGATTTAAAATCTCTATCTGATTTAAAATTCCTGTCCGACTTGAAATTCCCATAATTTTTGTTACGTGGACGACTTGAATAATCAGATTGGCGATAAAGTTTATCAGCCGCTTTCGAAAAAGTATTTTGCTTATGTCCTTCAAAGCAAATTACAAATTCAGCTTTAATATTCTCATCTTTGAACTTTTCGTATAGTTCAGCAAAAGTGCCATAATGGTGTGTTTCATACAACATCGTAAGGTTCATACCGATATAGGCGCGCCGCTCCGGCATTACCCGAGCTGCTGCTTCGAGCAATGGCTTTAACCGGTAAGGGGTCTCCAACAATATTACTGTCTTTGGAAAATGCGAAAGCTGTGTAAGTTCGTGCACGCGTTCTTCTTCCTTGCGGCTTAGCATACCTGCAAAGAAAAATGACGACGCGTCAAATCCGGAACGTACCAGAGCAGTTAATATGCTCGATACGCCCGGCACAACCTCTATCTCAATATCTGTTTTCAATGCAGCCTTAAGCAAATGATGACCGGGGTCAGCAAGCAATGGTGTTCCGCAATCTGATACCAAGCAAGCACGGTCGCCTTTTTCTAACCGTTCCAATACTGTAAATGTTTGCTCAATTTCGTTCTGCTCGTTGAGCGGTACAAGTTCTTTTTCAAGATTTATGTTTTTAAGTAATCGCGCGCCTTCTTTTAGCTCTTCGCAAATAACAAAATCACATATTTTTAGCACTCCCAAAGCACGTAAAGTTATATCTTCTTTGTTGCCTATAGGTGTCGATACAATAAAAAGCTTTCCTTTTCTCGGTTTGTTTCCCAATTTAAATATCCTGAATCAATTGTAAAATTCAATCTTACAAATTTACTAAATATTAACGACTTATTTTAACTGAAATTGGATTATGCAACTTGCAGGTTCATTTTCTACATTTGTTGCAACATTTTGCGTGCTTTAGGTACATATTCGCTTCTTGGATATTTCTCTATTATCTCTCTGTATGTGTTTTTTGCTTCTGCTATTCGTCCAAGCTTTATTTTGCAATCTGCAAGCTTGATGGCTATTTCAGCTGTTTTATCGCTGTTGCCTTTTTTTATTAAATCCGCATATATCTCCGCTGCTTGTTCGTAGTTGCCGAGCTGTGAATGGCTTTCTGCAAGCAAATATTTAGCTTCGTTCCTGACTGCTTCGTTTTTTGTGTTATTTGCAACTTTTTCAAGTTCTTCGATAGCTTTATCGTATTGTTTTTGACTTATTAACGCTAATGATTGTGTCATTTCGGCTTTATCGTTGATTTCTTGCTTATTATCCTGGTTTGGTTTATCCTGTGGCTTTTCAGCAGTCTGAACAGTTTTCTTTTGTTTTATTGTATTGTTACTATGTTGAACAGTTTTATTTATAGATGAAGTTGTGTGTCTTGCGTTGTTAATCCTTTGTGTGCTTTCAGATGCAACTTTTTGAGTTCGCTTAATGTAATTCTTGCCAGCCTCTTCATCTGATAGCAATATAGCAGAGTTGTTGGTTTGGGGTTCCACTTTTTCTACAAGCTCTTCATTATTAACAGGAATGCCCGCTACAGCATTTTTCTTTTCCACAACATTCGATTTTTGCAGCGAGCCTTTGATTTCTTCAAGTGTGTAACGCAATTCTTCAACATCTTTTTGCAAATTGGAAATTTGGTTTTTCATAATAACCTGTTCGTTGCCAATTGATGCAAGCTGTTCTTCCAATGTTGGCAATATCCTGTTTTGCGAATTGTTTTCAGCTTTTTGAGCTTTAATATTTTTTTCAAATTCAGCAATTTTATCATCTATTGGCACCTCCTGTTTCTGCGACTTTGCGACAGTTGTTTTTTTAATGGATTTATTTCCGGTGCGAACTGCCGATGGAACACACCCTACAAACAAAAATGTGCATATTATCAACCATACTGCTGATATTCTCCATAATTTACTGTATTGGATTCTGCTGTTCATTTCTATATTCCTTTTATTTTCAACAATTTCAATATTATTTGTATGTTTATTTATTTAATCTCCAATTTAAATGCCGAAATACTTAACTTTTTCATAATTTTGTTTTTTTTAAATGTTATTTCGGAGCAAATATGGGTGATTTAATTAATCGTGAACATCAGGTTTTTTTCCAAACGTATAAGCGACTGCCAATTGAAATAGACCACGCAAGCGGTGCAAAGATTTGGGACCGCGACGGCAATGAGTATCTTGATTTTCTTGCCGGAATTGCAGTAAATGCTCTTGGGCATAGTCATCCAAAAATCATTGAGGCTGCTAAAAAGCAAATTTCTCAATATATGCACGTTTCGAACTATTTCTACCAGGAACCTCAAATATTACTTGCTGAGAATCTCACTCAGCTTACTGGCTATTCTCGTGTATTTTTTACTAATTCCGGTACCGAAGCCACCGAAGGTGCTATTAAACTTGTCCGCAAATATTCGTCCGGTCGGGGAAAGAAAATAATTGTTGCATTTACCGGTGGTTTTCACGGACGCACCTACGGAGCTTTATCAATTATGGACAAACCGAAATATAAAGAGAACATGGGGCCATTTCTTCCTGATACTATGATTTTGAAATTTAACGATATTGATGAACTTGAACGCAATATTAACGACCAAACTGCTGCCGTATTTCTTGAATTTATTCAAGGAGAAGGTGGAATAGCAACTCCAACTCAGCAATTTGTTGATAAATTAGAAGAATTGCGAAAAAAATATGACTTTCTGCTCGTTGCGGACGAAATACAATGTGGAACTGGACGCACAGGCAAATTCTTCGGTTTCGAACATTTTGGAGTGAGTCCGGACATTGTTACTATGGCAAAAGGAATTGGCGGGGGGCTACCTCTTGGAGCAATTCTTGCAAAAGAATTTTTAGCAGATGTGTGGGACCGTGCCAATCACGGGACTACGTACGGTGGCAATGCTGTCGCTTGTGCAACGGGACTTGTCGTTGTCGAAGAACTTTTCAACGGTGTTATGGAAAATGTTCATACTATTGGGGAATATTTGAAAAGCAAACTATTCCATCTGCAAGAGAATTTCCCTAAACTTATTGTTGAGGTGCGGGGGCACGGGCTTATGCTTGGGCTTCTTCTTTCCTTCGACGCTCAATTGCTTGTGGATGAACTTTTGAAAAATATGGTAATTTCTAACGCTGCTTCGGGAAATGTGTTACGAATTGTTCCACCACTTACAATCACAAAAGACGAAGCAGAACTATTCCTAACAAAATTGCATCTATCGCTTGTCAATTTAGAAAATAAAATTAATTTACAGTAATTTATGAAAAAAATCGTTATATTTATTAATTGTAATAAATTGAAAAATTAAAAAAATATTTATGAAAGCTAGTGTTATTATTCCCGCTGGGGGTGTCGGTAAGCGCTTCGGCTCGCAAGTGCCAAAGCAATTTGCAGAGCTGGGTGACATTCCATTAATTGTCCACACAATTCGCATTTTCGACACAGTCGAAGATGTCGAAGCTATTGTTATTCCTGTTCATAATGAATGGTTTACCTTTACCAAAGAACTTATCGAAAAATATAAATGCGATAAAGTCAAAGAAGTTATTATCGGTGGTTTAGAACGTCAGGATAGCGTTTATAACGGTTTGCTTTCTGAAACAGTTAAAAATTCCGAGATTGTATTGGTTCACGATGCAGTGCGTCCTTTCGCATCTGCGAAACTTGTGCAACGCATTATAAACGAAACCGAAGATTTTGGTGCGGTTATCCCCGGAATTCCTCCAAAAGAAACTGTGAAAGAAAAGACAAATAACGGGCTTGTTGTAAAAACACTCGAAAGACAGAAACTTTCACTTATTCAAACTCCTCAGGGATTTTGGACTGACGTTATCACTTCTGCCTATCGCAAAGCTAAAGAAGCAAGTTTCTTCGGCACCGACGAGGCTTCGCTTGTCGAGTTCATTGGATATAAAGTTACTATCATAGATGGAGAAGATGAAAATATTAAAATCACTACTCCATTTGATTTAAAAATTGCTGAATTAATAATGAAAGAAAAATATCAAAGTCAGTAGGTGAGCTATGCAAAAGAAAAGAAATGTTCGCTCTAATGTTCAGTCGAAAGCTGTAAAGTGGGAGTTCCCGCTCGAAAAAAAAGATTTAATTGTAGTCGGAATTGGTATATCTATAGTTTTGCTTGGTTATTTGCTGATGGCTACCGGCATTACAGAAGAGCCGGCAATTCCCGATGGCAAATGGAACAACCCGTTAGCAACTGTCGTTGCTCCTTTTCTGCTTGTGATTGGATATTGCGTTGTTATTCCTTTGGGCTTGATAAAATTCTTTTCAAAAAAGAAGAATTCACCTGAGAATTATCAATAATGAATAATACTTCTGCAAAAGATACATTTGCCGGCTTTGTTGCTATCATTGGCAAACCAAACGCCGGCAAATCTACTTTTATGAATTCTGTGCTTAATGAAAAATTATCAATAGTTACTCCTAAACCACAAACCACACGCAAACGCGTTCTCGGTATTTACACAAAAGACAATCTCCAAATTGTATTCGTTGATACTCCCGGCTTTATCAAACCACGTTATGCGTTGCACGAAGCTATGATGGAATATGTTACGGAAGAAGTCCTATCGTCTGATGTGCTGATTGTGCTGTTCGATGTTTCGGAATATTCTGCCCGCAAAGAACCTTTCCATAGCACTTTTTTTGAACTGCTTGGCAAATCGCCTGCTCCCAAAATACTTTTGCTCAACAAAATTGACCTTCTGAAAGACAAAAAAGCTATGCTCCCGGCAATCGACTATTTTGCAAAAACCAATACTTTCTCTGAAATTTTGCCTATTTCTGCTTACCAACCAGATGAGGTTGCCAAAGCTATTGAAATAATTGCCAAATATATTCCAAAATCTCCGTTTTATTACGATGAAGAATTGCTTAGCACACAAAACGAACGCTTTTTTGTTTCGGAACTAATCCGTGAACAAATTTTCCTGTTATGTGAGGAAGAAATTCCATATTCTACGGAAGTTTCTATCGTTGAATTCAAGGAAAGAGAAAAAGGCAAGTGGTATATTAATGCCGAAATCATCGTCGAACGACCTACTCAAAAACCTATAATCATCGGCAAAGACGGACAACAAATCAAACAAATTGGCGAGCTTGCGAGAGTTGCCATTGAAAACCATCTTGGCACTCCGGTTTATCTGGATTTGTTTGTGAAGGTTCGTCCCAAATGGCGACAAAATCCTCGTCAGCTTAAATCTTTTGGCTATTGAATAATTCTTTTTCTAAAATTGAGCGGAAATATTCCGGTTTATTATCATTAATTGTTGCATCCGACACAGTTTCAATTAATATTTCATCTGTGAAAAGATATTTCTTGAAGTAATCTAATTTTCTTTTAGTTTTATCATCAATTTTCTTATAAAACATATCAAATCTTTGGCTTAAATCCCATCCCTTTATCTCGACTGGTATAATTTTACCAAACCAACGCCTGTATAAAGCATATTTTACCCACGTAAGCCCTATATACAATGCTTTGCTTGTGGGGCTTTTAGCCCCGAAATCATACACAACACAGCGAAAACCCATTGCCAGATGCATCAGAAAATTATAATCTAATTCTTTCAGAATATCTACAAACTTTTTGCTTTCGCAATGGCAGGACTGCAACCGAATAAAGGAGACATCTTCGAGTTTCAGCCCAAATCTTTCTATTGCTTCTATCCCATTTGTTAAATTTAGAAATATTTTTGTTTTTTCCGGCATTTTTTCCTTTGTCATCAATTCACTAACACTGCAAATTAATTGTTGAAGTGTGATTTTCCGAACAAAAAAAAGAGGCACAACCTTTTGTTGTGCCTCTGCTAAACTTATTGCAATAGTCAGGTATTAGAATGTATATCTAATGCCCACCTGCATTTGCCAGCGAGACCAGAAGTCGCTTGTTTCGAAAATGTCGTCGCCTCTGTATCCTCTTTGGTTAGGCAAGTAGCTTGCACGGATTTTGCCAGATTTGTCGTATCCCTCGAAACGTAGCAAGCTATAAGTACCATTGCTGATATATTTTACGTGTCCCCATTCTCTATTGAGCAGATTCAGCACATTCAAAATATCAAGTGTAAGTTCAACTTTTTGTCTGCCCACAGTTGGGATTTCCTGGCTGATTCTTAAATCAACCTGATGACGCCAGGGTTGATTTAAGGAGTTTCTGTCCATAATTTTGCCACGTTTTAGATCTTTCCAGTCGCTTAAGAATTTTTCGAATGCTTCTACGTATTTCATTTGAGTGCCATCGGGTGCAGTATAATTTTGGTCACCATTGACAAGTATCATCTTGTCGTCCTGCCAAACGCCATTTACATTTGATAATTTGTTTGGAATGTAGCAAAGGTCGTTGCCCCAAACATTGTCATTGTTTGCATCGCGAACTCTTGTGTCGATCAGCACATCTTTATCCCAAGTTATATTGCTTTGAGTGAAGTACAAGAACGACATCGGAGAACCGGAACGTCCTTCGTAGAAAAGACCAACAGTAATATCTGCATTCTTATAGTAAGTATATCTGTATGATACATTAGCCAAAATTCTGTGAGGAATTGAGAACAAAGAAGTGGAAAGTTTCGGATTGTTTGGATCTGGAGCTGGATTATACATCCAGTTTGAAATTGCACGACTCGAAGTTGCACTATTCACATCACGAACAAGAGAATAAGTGTAAGCAAAATTTGCACTCAAATTTGGTAAAATACCTTGATTGAATGGTTTTTGAAGTTGTGCTGAAATACTTAATTGGTCGCCTTTGTTTGTGTTAGTCATATAAATTACGTTAGTATAATCCTTGCTTTTAAGCACAGCATTGCTATTGTATCTTAGATAAAGTGGTCTGCCGTCTATTGAGGTAACTCTGTTGCCACTGTTATCAAGCGAGTCCACCAGCAAAATGTTTTTGAACAATACTTCGTTGATTGATGTCCCGTAAATAAATTCAAGAGTTCCGATTAATCCTTCAGTAATCTGATGGTCTACGGCAACATTCAAACGCAGAATTTGCGGCATTTTGAAGTTTTTATCTGTAATATTAACCTCTGTTGTCTTCACTGGTTGAAGTGTTGTACCGGGGTCGCCTGGCTTTGGCTGTTTCTTTGGATCAGGTTCAAATGCAGGCACATTGCTTGTAACATCAACGCGTCCGTAATCAACACCAGTGTTTGCATATTGGTTGCCAATCCATACGCCGGGTGTGCGACCAGCAAAAAGCCCTACACCACCACGCACCTGTGTGTTTTTGTCGCCGAACACATCATAATTGAAGCCAAATCGTGGAGAAAATGCAAATGCTGTAGGCATCTCTGAAGTCTTCATTTTGAAAACACTATCAAATTTTGCATTATAAGATGGTTCGTCTGGAAAAGCGTATAAGTCGCCACGCAAGCCGAATGTAAGTTTAAGATTTGGCAAAACTTTCCATTCGTCTTGTGCGTAAAATGCTAACTGCCAGTATGAAAATTCAGCTCTTTCTTTTCCTCCTGGCAACAGGTAACTGTAATAATACCTGTTTGGTTTATTGTTGTAGAAATTATCTAATCCTGAAAATGTATAAGTTCCGAAAGCATCTTGGACAAATAAGTTGCTGAAAGTAACATACTGATTAGTTGTTCCGATTGTAAATACGTGATCACCATAGAAATAATTGAAGTTGTCGGTTATTTCGAGGATGCTTTGGTCTAAAGCATTTGCTTGCGAGAAACGTTCTACACCGAAGCTTACCGAGCTGCGTTTGTCGTCTCCTAATGATGAAATCGTAACACTTGGGAAAGGTCTAGATTGTGGGTCGCGTTTGTCGTTTACTTGGGTATATGCAACACGGAATTCATTTGCTAAATCTTTGCCCAACACACTATTCAACTGTAATACAGTCTGATTTTGCATACTATTGAAAATATATTCTTGCCCTGAATAGGAGAAGAAAGTTGCAGAACGGGTGACAGCATTATCTTGGTCTGCATTAACAAAATTATGGCGTAATGTTAATCTATGCTGATTCGAAATGTTGTAATCCAAGCGCATAAAGATTTTGTAGTTATTCACATTGCGGGTGTATTTATCAAAGGAACCAGGATCGTAGCCATATTTTGCTATTACACTATCACGCAATGCTTTAAGTTCGTTTCTTGTTAACCCGAACACATTCGGACCGCTTTCGCCTTTGTAAGCAAGTGTCTGTGGTTCTGCACGCTGACGCACTTCACCGTTTACAAAGAAGAAAAGCTGGTCTTTAATGATTGGACCGCCAATACGTCCACCAGCCTGATAATCAGTATAATCCGGATATGGAGCATATTTGCCATCTGGACCTTTGATTACAGCATTACCAACAAACTTTTCGTTTCTACCATAAAAATATGCTGAACCGTGATAGTAGTTCGAACCACTACGAGTTATCGCGTTTATCAAACCACCTGTAAAACCACCTAAACGAACGTCGAATGGTGCAACTGCTACCTGAAATTCCTGAATTGCGTCGAGCGAAATAGGTTCTGTTCCTGCCTGACCTCCGGGTGTACCTGCGGCGGACAAGCCAAATGCATCGCTCATTATCGCACCGTCTACTTGTATATTGTTATATTTACTGTTTCTACCGCCAACGTTCGAGCCTTCCGAAGTTGAAGAGATAATATGAGGAGACAATCTCGAATAGTCGTGTATGGAGCGGGCAATAGTAGGTAAGCTTTTGATTTCGCTCTCGGTTACTGATTGCGATGCACCAGTTCTGTTCGATGAGATTATTTCATTTTTGTCCGCTACTACATCTACTGTTCCTGTTTTAACGCCTTTTTCCACAAGGCGGATGTTCATACTAAAATTCTGGTCTATACCTAATGTAATATTTTCCTTAACCTGTGATTCGTAACCAACCATCGAAATTGTAACAGTGTAAGGTCCGCCAACCCGCAAACCGATAATGTTGAATCTTCCAGCATTGTTTGTTACTGCACCTGATGTTGTTCCTGTCGGCTGATGCACAACTTTGATGGTTGTACCTGCAAGTGGTTTACCGTCGGCATCTGTAACCCTACCGCTTATTGAAGCGGTTGTACCACCTTGCGAATAAGCAAAATTGATTATTGCTATAAAAGCAAGAATAATTAAGGATACTTTTTTAAGCATATTATGCCCTTTTATTATGAAAAATAAAACAGTTTATTTTATGTAAATTAATCCTTTTTTCTTAATTCTTCTATAACGTATTGTTAATTTTTGATTAACTAATTCGATACTCTTTCTAAGCAATGAACTTCCTTGATTAATAAAAAAATAATAATATTTGCAGAGATTATAAAACTGAACTTTTCCACATTAATAATTTGCAGAAAAAGCCAATTCTCTTGCAAGTAATTTTGTTAAATATCTGCGTTCATAATTCTGGCTGTTTTTAATGTTGGGGTGGGGCAAAGAACCTTTCTTCCACATTTCGAAATAGGCGTCGATAGCTTCTGCTATCGCTTTTGTGTCGCGGGGCTCTGTTGCAATTGCAGCTTCTGTTTCAAGTGCAATTTGTTTGATATTCCCATTTGGTATGGAAATTAATATTGGTTTTCGGGCACCGATATATTCGTATAATCTCGAAGGTGTTACTATGTTATTTGGAGACATCATCCACAATACATCGGACTGCATAAGTTCCTTTACGCAATCACTATGTGGCAAATAACCTTTTAGCACAACATTATCACCTAAATTATACTTCTTTATTAATTTCTCGTGCGATTTCCGCATAAGCCCTACAAACACCGCTCTGATTTTGCGCTTTGCTTCTTCGTTTTTCTTTAAGTACATAGACAAAGCTTTAAGGAAGTATTTCGGGGTAAGGTCGTCTGGGAACAAGCCGGAATGGGTTATAGTGAAATAATTCGGGTCGGGCGACAAATGCCGGTACGGTAAAAAATCCTGTTCATCGAAACCGTGTGGTATAATTGTAATATCCTCGTGAGATAAAAATTTATATCTTTGTAGCAATTTTTCTTTCATAAATCTGTTGATAACTACGATCCGTTTGGCTCGTGTCAGAACTTCGGTTTCCATTTTTATTGCTTTCATACGGTGAAATGGTGTCAGATAGTAGTAGTATGCATTATCTACCCAAAGATCCCGGTAATCTATTACGTACGGGATATCATATTTTTCTGACAATTCATTTGCAATCAGAAAATCAGTAAACGGTGGTGCAGTGGCAAGAAGTGCGTGAAAGTGATTGTTTTCAATGATTTCTTCGGCAAGCTTAATTGCTTTTTTCTTCCAAACAATCCGGCTATCGGGCTGCAAAAAAGATTGCATGATAATTCTTTTAAATTTTTGCGAAAAACGCGATGGATATCGTATTACGTTGGAACCTTTTTTTTTAGCCAGACGTGTTGCGTCCTGTTGTGTCCTGTATATAGTTATTTTAGGATTATTCAGTTCTTCAAGCAATGTTTCATCGTAAGCGTAATACACAGATGGTGTTGTTGTTAGCACCGAAACGTCCCAACCATTCTCGGGCAGATACTTCGCAAATTTTACGCTTCTTTGAACACCACTAAGTCCCATTGGCGGGAAATAATAAGCAATAAAAAGTGTATTAAGATTGCCTGAATTATTTCCCGCAAATTTATCGTCAGTTTCAAAATCCATAATTAAATGACAATTAGTTCTTCAGGTGCATTAGTTAGCATCGTTACTTCATTCCTAGTAATATAAATATCGTCTTCCACTCTCATACCAAATTTATCCGGGAAATATACTCCCGGCTCGATTGCAAGCACAACGTCCTCGGGAATAATCTGGTCGTCGCGGCGGAAAGTAATGATTGGTCCTTCATGCGCTTCCAGTCCAATACCGTGCCCTAATGAATGCTGAAAGTTAATACCATATCCGGCGTTGTCAATCATTTTGCGTGCTACAGCATCGAGCAATTTACCATTCATCCCAGGGCGAGTAGCCTCGCAAGCTGCTTTTTTTGCATCATAAACCAACTTATATATTGATTTTTGCTCTTTTGTCGCTTTTCCAACGCAGAAAGTTCGCGTGATATCCGAACCAAATCCCTGCACCTTTGCACCAAAATCGAGCAAAATCACATCATTTTTCTTAATTTTTCGGTCTGATGGCTTGCCGTGAACAAGTGCTGTGCGTGGTCCTGATACTGCAATAATATCGAACGGGTCGCCTTCGCTCCCAAGCTTGCGTGTGCGATATGCAATTTCAATTGCTATATCTTTTTCAGACATTCCGGGCTGTATAAACCCGAGCATTTCTTCGTAAACTTTCTCGGCGATTTTGCAAGCTTGCTTTATATATTCGAGTTCTTCTGGTGCTTTTGGATATGTGAAACGCTCAACCAAATTATTGATTGGCTTAAATTTTAAAGGTCTGATTCGGTTACGGATTTCTACTGCATCACCGTATGGAATGTGATCAGCTTCGAAACCTAAATTTTCTACTTTGTTCAGAAATTTGCTTTTAGCGAGGTATCCCCACACATCTCTTGTAATATGCACCTGTAAATTTGGCAGGTCGTAAAGTTCTGTTTTTATCTGCTCTTCATATCTATCGTCCGTTACAAAATGCACTTCATCGTCGGTTACAAACAAAAAAGCAGATGAACCCGAAAAATTAGTTAAATATCTGATATTCGAAAGTTTTGTAATTACTGCTGCTTCGCATTTGTTTTCTTCAATATTGAAACGCAATTGATGAAAACGTTTGTCTACAATTTTTGGGTATTGTGTTATAAAATTAGGTTGAGAATAAGTCATTGTAATTTCATAATTTATTATACATAGTAATTTGGCGATTCTTTGGTGATTCTTACGTCGTGCGGGTGCGATTCACGCAATCCGGCAGAAGTAATTCTGTTGAACTTTGCTTTCTGCTGCATTTCGGTAATTGTCCGGCATCCACAATATCCCATCGATGCACGCAATCCACCAACAATTTGATATATGGTATCTCCGACATTACCTTTAAATGGAACTCTTCCTTCTATTCCTTCAGGAACGAACTTGGATATTTCCTCTTCTACGTCCTGGAAATATCTGTCTGCTGAGCCCTGACTCATAGCACCGAGCGAGCCCATTCCCCGATATATCTTATAAACCCTACCTTCGTAGATAATCTTTTCACCCGGACTTTCCTCGTGCCCGGCAAATAAATTACCAATCATTACGCTATCGGCACCACCTGCAATTGCTTTTGCAATATCACCAGTTTGTTTTATACCTCCATCTGCGATTACTGGTATATCGAATTTCTTCGCTACTTTTGCTACATTTATCACTGCACTGAGTTGCGGGACCCCCACACCGGCAATAATTCTTGTTGTGCAAATCGAACCGGGTCCGATGCCAACCTTCAGTCCATCTGCACCTGCACGAATCAGTGCTTCCGCTGCTTCTTCTGTTGCGATATTCCCGGCAACTACTTGCAATTCCGGATACTTGCTTTTTATCTGTTTCACCATCTCAAGAACACCGCGGCTGTGTCCGTGTGCAGTATCAACAAACACTGCATCAACTCCAACTTCTATCAAAGCTGCCACACGTTCCATAGTATCCGCCGAAATTCCGACAGCAGCACCTACTCGAAGCCTTCCTTGTTCGTCCTTGCAAGCACGCGGAAATTGTTTCTTTTTCTGTATATCTTTAAAAGTAATTAATCCGCAAAGAGTGTAATTATCATCTACAACAGGAAGTTTTTCTATTCTGTATTTCTGCAAAAGTGTTTCAGCTTCTTCTAATGTGGTTCCAACCGGGACTGTTTTCAAATTGTCCTTAGTCATAATGTTTTTAAGCAATTCGCTTCGTTCAGGATTGAACCGCAAGTCTCTGTTTGTAACAATTCCGATAAGTTTTTTATTTTCATCTACAATAGGAATACCGGAAATTTTATACTTAGCCATCATTTCGAGAGCGTCGGCAACAGTTCTTTCGCCTGTTAAAGTTATAGGTTTTTTTATCATTCCGCTTTCGGAGCGCTTGACTCTATCAACCTGATCAGCTTGTCGCTGAATGCTTAAATTTTTGTGAATTACGCCCAATCCACCTTCGCGGGCAATAGCCTGAGCCATTTCAGCTTCGGTTACTGTATCCATTGCAGCGCTAAGTATGGGTATGTTCAATTTAATAGTTCTCGTAAGGCGCGAGCTTACATCTGTATCCCTCGGCAAAACCTCGCTATATCCAGGAATTAGCAAAACATCGTCGTATGTAATCCCTTCAAATAATATTTTTTCTTCCATAAACGCCTCTTATTCAATCAAAAATATCAATTTTCATCTTGCAAAATCGATATGCAGGCTTTTGCAAAATCAAAATCTTTCTGTGCTTTTATTTTATCTTCAAATTGCTTTGCACTACTTATAGAGTCTTTTGCTTTTTCCAAGAGCAATTTTGCTTCGTCAAGCTTTAATTCATCTGATGAAACTGCTTTTTCGAGCATAATACTTGCTTTGTTGTTATGCAAATCAACAAAGCCACCCGTTATCGCATATTTTACTATTTTGTTTTGTCCATCAAGAAATTTTAGTATTCCAGCATCAAGCGAGGATACTATCGGTGCGTGATTTGGCAACACCTGAAAAGGTGAGAGCGATCCGGGAAACCACACAGAATGCACCTCTCCCGAAAAAATTTTCTTTTCGGGGGTAACAAGCTCTATATACAACATCTTAGTTTCCAACTTATGCACCTCTACTATGCTCTACTTTTCTTGAATCGGTCGAATACTTCGTCGATAGTCCCTGCATAGCTGAAAAATGTTTCGGGAATATCATCACATTCGCCATCCAATATTGCTTTGAAACTTGCTACTGTATCATTAATCTTTACGTAGCGTCCCTGATAACCTGTAAACTGTTCTGCAACAAAGAATGGTTGAGAGAAGAATTTCTGTATTTTACGTGCTCTATATACTGTTAATTTATCTTCGTCGGAAAGTTCTTCCATACCCAGAATATTGATAATATCCTGCAAATTCTTATATGTTTGAAGAACATTTACGCAAGCACGGGCAACATTATAGTGCTCTTCGCCTATTACCAGTGGATCCATAATACGCGAGCTTGAATCAAGTGGATCTACCGCCGGATAAATCCCAAGCTCAGCTATCTGACGCGAAAGAACTGTCTTTGCATCAAGGTGTGTAAATGTATTAGCAGGTGCCGGATCAGTAAGGTCGTCTGCCGGCACATACACTGCCTGAACTGATGTGATAGAACCTCTGTCGGTAGATGCAATTCGCTCCTGCAGAAAACCAAGTTCAGTTGCCAAAGTCGGCTGATAACCCACAGCTGATGGCATTCGCCCGAGAAGTGCCGACACTTCCGAACCTGCCTGAATAAAACGGAAAATATTGTCGATAAATAGCAACACATCACGTCCTTCGACATCGCGGAAATATTCTGCAACGGTAAGAGCCGTGAGAGCTACACGCGAACGGGCTCCCGGTGGTTCGTTCATCTGCCCGAATATCATAGCTGTTTTGTCGATTACTCCCGATTCGGTCATTTCCAGATACAAGTCGTTTCCTTCACGGGTGCGTTCGCCAACACCTGCAAAACAAGAATAACCACCGTGATGCTTGGCAATATTATGTATCAGCTCCTGAATGATCACTGTCTTCCCAACGCCAGCACCACCAAATAAGCCAGTTTTTCCACCTTTTGTAAATGGCTGAATTAAATCAATCACCTTGATTCCGGTTTCAAACATTTCTTTTTTTGTCGAAAGATCTGTAAACTTTGGAGGTGCTTTATGAATAGAGGCACGTTCTTTAGTTTTGATTTCACCTTTATTGTCTATAGGTTCGCCAATAATATTCATAAGCCTGCCTAACACTTCGGGACCAACCGGCACCTTAATCGGTTCGCCGGTATCTATTACAGGCATCCCACGCACAAGTCCATCAGTAGAATCCATTGCAACAGAACGAACACGATCTTCACCTAAATGCTGTTGTACTTCGCAGACTAATTTTTTCTCGCTTCCATCTTCCGGAGATTTCATCATTATTTCTAATGCATTTAAGACCGCTGGGACTTGACCATTTGGAAATTCGACATCCACTACTGGACCGATTACTTGAACAATATGACCTTGGTTCATAGAGAGTACCTTATATTGTTGGTTATTAACTTGTTTCAAAATAAGCACAACAGCGTTGTGCAAAATTACGCAATAATCACTTTATTGACAAAAAATTACAAAAAATATTTTATTTGCAAACATTAAATATTTATAAAATTACACTTAATGTGATTCGTCAAAAAAAAATCTTACTGTTTGTTATTTTACATATTCGGAGAAAATTATGGCTCAACCTATTCATTTAACTGATGATACTTACGAGGAAGTTGTTGTAAAGTCAGATATTCCGGTTTTGATCGACTTTTGGGCTACCTGGTGCGGACCCTGCCGTATGATTGCACCTATTATCGAAGAACTCGCTGTTGAATACGAAGGCAAAATAAAAGTGTGCAAACTTGATGTTGATAACAACCAAAAAGTTGCTATGATGTATGGTATTCGTTCCATTCCTACAGTCGTTATCGTCAAAAATGGAACAGAAGTGGACCGCATATTGGGTGCTGTTCCGAAACAACATTTTGTAGAAAGAATTAAGAACCATATCTGATAATGAACAATTTAGTTATTGCTACAGAAACCGAAATACGGGATTTTCTTGATGAAAATCCGTTATGGACGATCGAAAACAATTCTTTAGTTCGTGAAATTGTTGCTTCTAACTTTGTTGCTGCCGTTGGCTTGATTAATTCTATTGCAATATTAGCTGAGAAGCACGACCACCATCCAGATATTTTGCTATACGGATGGAATAAATTGCGTGTTGTGCTTACAACACATGCTGCTAACGGAATCACTTCCAAAGATTTCTGTTTAGCAAAAGAAATTGACTTTTTATTTAATTAATCTGGAGATAAAAAATGAGTTCCTACATTGTTGATATTTACGGTCGTGAAGTCCTTGATTCACGTGGCAACCCAACTGTTGAATGCGAGGTAATCCTTGCTGATGGTTCTTACGGACACGCAATTGTTCCAAGCGGTGCAAGCACTGGCGAAAAAGAAGCTTGCGAACTCCGTGATGGCGACAAAAGCCGTTACTTAGGCAAAGGTGTTACAAAAGCAGTTGATAATTTGAATAATGCTATTGCAGACGCTTTGGAAGGTATTGATGCTACTGAACAAAAACAAGTTGATTCTATCTTGATCGAACTCGATGGCACAGAAAATAAAACTAATCTTGGCGCTAATGCTATGCTTGCTGCTTCACTTGCTGTTGCAAAAGCTGCCGCAGAATACCACGGACTACCGCTTTATAAATACATTGGCGGTATAAATGCCGAACTATTGCCTACTCCAATGATGAACATTTTAAACGGTGGCAAACACGCTGATAATACCGTTGATATTCAGGAATTTATGATTGTTCCCGTTGGTGCCGACACTTTCAAAGAAGCTTTGCGTATTGGCGTCGAAGTCTTTCACAATCTGAAATCTGTTCTAAAATCCAAAGGTTATAATACTTCAGTTGGTGATGAAGGTGGTTTTGCCCCATCTTTGAAATCAAACGAAGAAGCTTTTGAAGTAATTCTCGAAGCGATCGAAAAAGCAGGTTACAAACCTAATGATGATGTACTTCTGGCAATTGATACCGCTGCGAGCGAAATGTGGGAAAACGGAAAATATAAAATGTTTAAATCTACCGGCGAATACAAGACTTCCGAAGAAATGATCGAATGGTATATTAGCCTATGTAATAAATATCCGATTATCTCTATCGAGGACGGTCTAGGCGAACACGACTGGGACGGTTGGAAAAAACTTACAGAAGCATTAGGTCGTCGCGTCCAACTTGTTGCAGACGATATATTTGTAACAAACCCAAAAATCATTGCTGAAGGTATCAAAGAAAATATTGCTAATTCTGTGCTCATTAAAGTTAATCAAATTGGAACTCTTACTGAGACTTTAGAAGCAATTTCTCTTGCTAAAAGATTCGGCTACAACAATGTTATATCTCACCGCTCCGGTGAAACAGAAGATACCACAATAGCAGATATTGCAGTTGCAACTAATGCTGGTCAGATCAAAACCGGTGCTCCAAGCAGAACCGACAGAGTTGCTAAATACAATCAACTCCTTCGTATTGAAGATATGCTCGACGACGCTGCAATTTATGCCGGAAGAAGTGTATATAGCTACTCACTTTAATTATTTATTTGATGTTAAACAAATTTTTATAGAAAATATGACAATTGTATTTGGAACGGATGGCTGGCGTGGCGTTATCGCTCGTGATTTTACTTTCGATAATGTTCGGTTGGTTGCTTACGCAACTGCTAAACATATTCTCAATCACTATAAAGATGTTGAATATCCCAGCGTCGTTGTCGGCTACGATACGCGTTTTCTATCGCGTGATTTTGCCGAAGAAACTGCTGCTATTTTAGCAAGTCAGGGCATCACTGTTCATCTTACCGATTCGGTTTCTTCTACTCCGCAAGTTTCATTCCATACCAAGCAAAAAGGTTCACAACTCGGAGTTGTAATTACTGCTTCTCACAATCCACCAAAATATAATGGATTTAAGCTCAAGGGAAGTTTCGGTGGTCCTGCTACTACTGACGAAATTGCTATGGTAGAGAACGAACTGAAATCGATTATGAAAAAGCCGCCTCAGCTTGATTTGAAAACTCTTGATGAATACATTGAACAGAAAAAAATCCGCCTCTTCAATGCAAAAGAGTCTTATATCCGTCAGATTAAGAAAAAAGTCGATATGCAATCTGTAAATGCAGCTAACTTCAAAATCCTTTACGACCCTATGTATGGTGCCGGTATCGACACAATTCATCTGCTTCTTCCCGATGCTGACGTTATTCATAATGAATACAACCCTTCTTTTGGCGAACTTCACCACCCGGAACCTATTGCCGAAAATCTCTACATTTTGGCTGAAAAAGTTAAGGAAGGTAAATACGACATCGGTATTGCTACTGATGGTGATGCCGACCGGGTCGGGCTAATCGACAACGAAGGTAATTTTGTTGATTCTCACCGCGTATTTATGATTTTGCTCAAATATCTCTACGAACAGAAAAAGAAACGCGGAACCGTTGTCAAAACCGTTTCACTTACTTCAATGGTAGATAAATACTGCAAAGCTAAAAATTTACCTCTTGTCGAAACACCAGTCGGATTCAAACACACTGCTAAGATTATGAACGAAACCAAAGTGCTTATTGGTGGCGAAGAATCCGGTGGATTGGGAACAATCCTGCATATACCTGAGCGCGACGGATTATTTAATGCTATGCTTATTCTCGAAGTTATGGCTGTACGTGGCAAGTCTCTCAAAGAACTTTCTGCCGAACTCGACGAAGAACTTGGCACACACAAGTATCATCGTCGCGATGTCCGCGTTACGCCCGACAGAAAGAAAGCAATTCTTGCGGCTGCTCAAAAACTACCCGAAAAAATTGGCCCGTTCGCTGTCGAAAGTATCAATACTCTTGATGGATACAAGTTCTATATTGATGGTGGCTGGTTACTTATTCGTGCCTCCGGTACAGAGCCTCTTATTCGCTTCTATGCCGAAGCAGATTCAATGAGCAAAGTTAATGAATTATTAGACGCTGGTATAAAGTTAAAATAAGTTTTGTTTGAACAAAGGCGGGGACTTTCTTCTCCGCCTTTTTAATTTTTATGCTGTTAATTCTTCATTCTTTTGCTTAATTGGAAGAGAAAATGCGAATGATGAGCCTTTTCCAAGAGTGCTTTTTACCCAGACTCTTCCATTGTGTGCATCGACGAGCTTTTTCACTATCCACAACCCAAGACCTGTGGAAGTTTCTCCTCCGGTTGGTTGTGCCGATAGTTTATTCCCTCGCTGAAACGCACGTTTAATGTCGTCTTCTGTAAGCCCAAGTCCGTTGTCATTAACTTCTACAATTACTTTATTATCTTCAAGATAAGATCTAACATGCACTTTTCCGCCTTTTTGAGTGAACTTTATTGCGTTCGACACAAGGTTGTCGAGCACTTCGTCAATTTTTTGAGCGTCCATTTCGATTTCAGGTAAGTTCTTTGCTATGTCGAAGGTCATTTGAATGTTTTTGCTTTTTGCCGAGACAAAGTTTCTATTGACAACATCCTCAACTAAATCACCAATGGGGACTGCTTCAATATTTAGTTCAAGCTTTGTTGTTTCGAGAGCAAGTATTTTTGTAACTTCTTGCGAAAGGCTAACGATACGGGCTGTTGTTTCTGCAATATCTTCGATGATCTCTTGCTTTTCAACAGCCGATAAATCATAGGAACGTAGCAAATCTACAAGGCTCTTGATTAAAGCTGCTGGATTTTTTATATCGTGAATAATCAATGCAAAAAGTTCGTCTTTTTGCTGCTGTAAATTTTCTAATTCTGCTTTGGAAT
>CALGXJ010000061.1 GCA_937936035.1 Eximiradius proteiniborus | reverse complement strand
AAAAGGAAACAACCTGAAAAATGTTACTTTGGAAATTCCACTTGGGTTATTTATATGCATTACAGGTATGAGTGGTTCCGGTAAGTCTACATTAATTAATGAAACTCTATATCCATTGCTTTCCAATTATATTTACAAAACCAAAAATAAAGTGCTTCCTTACGAAAAAATTGAAGGACTGGAATATATTGACAAAGTTATTGAAATTGATCAATCGCCAATTGGTCGCACACCACGTTCAAATCCAGCTACTTACACCGGGCTATTCACTTTGATTAGAGATTTTTTCTCTATTTTGCCGGAAGCAAAAATTCGAGGATACAAACCTGGGCGTTTTTCTTTCAATGTTAAAGGTGGTAGATGCGAAGATTGTGAAGGTGCCGGATTGAAGAAAATTGAAATGAACTTTCTCCCTGATGTCTATGTTATTTGCGACACCTGCAACGGCAAACGATATAATGATGAAACATTACAGGTTAAATACAAAAATAAATCTATTGCTGATGTCCTTGATATGACCGTCGATGAAGCTTTGCTGTTTTTCAATGAAATACCCAAAATCAGACATAAGCTGCAAACTCTTATTGATGTCGGACTTGGTTATGTGAAGCTTGGGCAGCAGGCTCCTACTTTGTCTGGTGGCGAAGCTCAACGTGTAAAACTTGCAACAGAACTATCCAAAATTAGCACTGGAAAAACTCTATATTTATTCGACGAACCAACTACTGGATTACATTTTGAAGATATTCGAATATTGCTTAATCTGCTGCATAAATTAGTTGATAAAGGTAATACAGTGATTGTAATTGAACACAATCTCGATGTGATCAAAACTGCCGACTGGCTGATTGATTTAGGTCCAGAAGGCGGTGAAAATGGTGGTGAAATAATAGCAACAGGCTCTCCTGAACAAATTGTAGAATTAAGAAAAGGCTATACCTGGCTATATTTACAAAAAGAACTAAATGGTTGATGTGTAAAATTCACCATTGTTTATTATTCTTCACTTTTTCAAATAAATGCTTTAATTGAAATTGTTTGTAAGTTCTTTTAATTAATAAAGTTAAGAAATTGTCCTGTTGTTCTTCAACTCTTGGCATTTCATTTGTTCATACTTTTTAAGTTATATTATTTTGAGTAAAAAAATGATATTTAATAATCATTTATTTAAGAATCGTGTTCCGTTAATGAATAGAGCTCTTGATGCATATGCATTGAGACTAAGGACTATTTCGAAAAATATCACTAACGTTAATTCACCTCATTATAGACCTGAAATGGTGAAATTCGAAGAACTGTTCCAAAGACAAGATGTTGTTCTCAAAGGAACAAGCTCAGACGAAAAACATATTCCAATTGGCAAATCTCCTAATGATGTGGAGGGAGAAATTAGTCCAACACCTATTCCCGAACCAGAAATTTATTTTTCAGGAGAAACTCATGTAAATATTGATAAAGAAATGTCCGAATTAGCAAAAAATCAAATTAGATTTCAGTTTGTCTCGCAACAAATGGCGCGATTTTTTAGAGGTCTTTCTTCTGCAATAACAGGTAATCCGGCACAAAATGTATAATAGGGGAGAGTAATTATGCCAGAGAATATTTTTGCTTCTTTTGCAATAAGTGGTCAAGGGATGAGCGTTCAACGTATGCGACTATCTGCTGTTGCTAATAACATTGCAAATGCAAACACCACAAAAGGCATTGATGGCAAGCCTTATAAAAGAGAGGTTGTTGTTGTGCGTGCTATTCCTGGCAGTCCGTTCGAAGAAGAAGTGCAGCAACAAATCGAATTAAAACGAACAAGTCCGGACCACGCTCCTAATGCTCGACAGGGCACTTACCCACCCGATTACAGTGTCCTAAAAGCTCGGACAGCTCGAGATAATTCCCCAGATAGATTAGTCTATGATCCGACTCATCCTGATGCAGACGAACAAGGCTATGTTCATTATCCTAATGTTAATATTGTAACCGAAATGGTTGAAATGATTTCTGCTCAACGTGGTTTTGAAGCTAATACAGGTGTGATTACTGCTGCAAAAAATGTGGCACGAAATTCGATTGAAATATAATACAAAATTTAAGTTTTTGTTCTTTTTGTCGATAATTTTGATGTCGAATTATACTTTGAATTGTTATGGAAGTTAATTTACTGAATAAATATAGAGATGTCTACTCAACAAGTATTGAAGAACAACTTAATAATAACGATATTGCTTTAAGAAGAAACAATATAAAGCAAAATCAGTTAACAAATGCTAATAATGGTCAAGAAATTATCACAAAAACAGAGCGAAACTTTTTTAAGAAAATGTTTCCTGAAAATTCAAATCAAATTGAAAAGCACGTTGTATTTAATCGAAATGGTAAGCTTCAAGATATTCAAATATCTAAAGGTATTATTTTTGACGGGAAATTTTAATTTTAGTGTTAATCTTTTCTTTCGATTGTCTGTGGAGAAGTTTTACGCTTTCTTAATGTTGTAACAGTCGGAATTTCAATTTTGTGCGATTTCACTTGTTCAATTTTTTCTTTTTTATTATCATAAGTTTTTTTTGCAACTTTGTTATTAGTTTTCTTTTCCTTTAATTGTCCATTGGAATTTT